>JAJKJG010000116.1 GCA_021154065.1 Methylobacterium sp. | reverse complement strand
GCTCGCTCTACTGGGTGATTAAGGGCCAGATCGCCTGCCGGCAGCGGCTCACCGCGATCCGGCCGTTCACCGACGGCGACGGCATCGGGCGCTGCCGCCTCATCATCGAGCCGGTGGTGGTCGCGGTCGAGCCGCGGCCCTGCCGGCCCTTCCAGGGCTGGCGCTACCTCGACACGAAGGACGCCCCGCGCGACCTCGGCCGCGCCTCCGGCGACCTCGCCGCGATGCCGGAGACGCTCCGGCGCGAGCTCGTCGACCTCGGCCTCCTCTGACCTCGACCGCGTGCGCTGCCGCACATCGGCTCCGCGCGGTAGGCGCGATGCTCCCTCCCATCGGCTTGCCGTTGGAGAGTGTCATGCTGGTCGCCGCGTCCGAAGGTCAGGGCTTCCGCTACGAGGTCGTCGAGCGCACCGAGGGCTATCTCGTGCGCTCGCGCTGCCTCGATTCCGGCGCCGTCGACGACGCCGAGAGCAAGCTCTTCCGCACCGCGGCGGTCGCCTTCCGCTACGCCGAGATGTCGGCCGCCTTCGACCGCTACGCCTCGGCCCGCATGGCCGGCGAGGACGCCGCGAGCGAGCTCGGCGACCTCGAGGCGCAGCAGATGATCTATCGCGAGCTCAGCCGCCGCCTCATGGACGACGGCATGGCCGCGATGGTGCTCGATGCCTGGGAGCGGGCCGACGAGGCGCGCGACCGGCGCCGGTTCCACTGAGCGGCACTGAAGCATGATCCCGAAAAGTGGCGACCGGTTTCGGAAAAGATCATGCGGAAACAGAGAGGTATAACGGGATGACGACTCGAAGAGAAGTCATCGCGCTCTAGCGGAACCGGCGGCGGCCGATTCGCATTGCATTCGAAGAGTGGCGCGTGGCGGTGCGGCGATCCTGAGGGCTTCGCGTCACCCCGTCTGCATCGGAGGTGGTGATGTTCCTCTCGTCATCGGAAGGCCTGCACTGGCGCTACGAGGTCTGCGAGCACTCCGACGGCTACCTCGTCCAGATGCGCGACCTCGACACCGGCGAGCTCGACGATGAGTTCGCGACCGTGTTCCGCACCATGCCGGTCGCCTTCGCCTACGCCGAGATGTCGGCCGCCTTCGACCGCTTCGCGTCCGCCGAGATCGAGCACGTGGCCGACGACGAGATCGCGCTCGAGCTCCAGGTCAGCGAGCGCAATTTCGTTGCCTTGAGCGATCAGCTGCGCGACATCGGCGTCAACGGCCGCGCCATCAGCGCCTGGGAGAAGGCGCGTCGCACGGCGCCCCGCCTGACGCTGCACTGAGCACACCGGGCCTTCGCCGGCGCGGGCTGTTGCAAGCGGCCCCGGAAAGCACGAAATGATGCGCGAGCGTGATCGCGCATGACCGATAAGAAAGACCTCTCCAGGGCCGAGACACCAAGCCCGCCGGCCACCTCCTCGCCGGCGGCGGTGATCGACGCCTTCGTCTCCTCGGCGCGGAAGATCGGCCCGAGCGCGACCGCGGAAGCGCGCGGGCGCCTGGTCTTCGCGCTCGACGCCACCATGAGCCGCCAGCCGACCTGGGACCTCGCCTGCAAGGTCCAGGCGCAGATGTTCGAGGCGGCGGACACGATCGGCGGGCTCGCCGTCCAGCTCATCTATTTCCGCGGCTTCGACGAGTGCCGCGCCTCGAAATGGGTGATCGCGCCGAGCGCGCTGACGAAGCTCATGACGCAGATCGACTGCCGCGGCGGCCATACCCAGATCGGCCGCGTGCTGCGCCACGTCCGCAACGAGGCGGCGAGCACCGGGGTCAAGGCCCTCGTCTATGTCGGCGATGCCATGGAAGAACCGGTCGACGCGCTCTGCGCGGCAGCCGGAGAGATCGCGCTCCTCGGCGTCAAGGCGTTCGTGTTCCACGAGGGGCCGGACGAGGTCGCGGGCAATGCCTTCAAGGAGATCGCCCGGCTGACCGGCGGCGCCTATGCGCGCTTCGACGCCAACGCGCCGAGCTCGCTCGCCTCGCTCCTGCGCGCCGCGGCCGCCTATGCCAGCGGCGGCGTCGATGCCCTGAATCGCCTCGCGCAGCGTGACACCGACGCCCGCAAGCTCCTCACCGCGATGCGGACCCGATGATCACGCTGCTCTACGGGGTCGGGGTGCTCGCCGTCCTGTGGTGGGTGTCGCGGCTCTTCGCCGGCGCGAACCCGGCCGTCGTGGCGAAGCGGATGAAGCAGGTCGTCGGCTTCGTGGCGGTCGCGGTCGCGGCGCTTCTCGCCGTCCGCGGCCGGTTCGACATGGCGCTGATGCTTGCCGGCGTCGGGGCCTGGCTCCTCGGCTGGAGCGGCCTGAGCCTTCCGGGCTTCAAGAGCCGCACCGCGAAGAGCCCGGGCTCCGTGTCGCGGGTGCGCTCCGCCATGATCGAGATGGAGCTCGATCACGACACCGGCGACATGGGCGGGACGGTGCTCGCCGGCCCCTTCGCCGGACGCTCGCTCCAGGAGCTCGACGAGACGGCGCTGCGGCAGGTCTACGAGGACTGCCGGCGCGGCGATCCCGACGGCGTGCGGCTCCTACAGGCGTATCTCGACCGCCGATTTGCCGGCTGGCGTGAACACGCTGAGGGCGACGCGGATGCGGGGCCGCGCGGCGGCGCGCAATCGGGGCCGATGACGGAGCAGGAGGCCTACCAGATCCTGGGCCTTCAGCCGGGGGCGGGCGCCGAGGAGGTTCGGCGCGCGCATCGCGCCTTGATGCTGAAGCTCCACCCCGACCAGGGCGGCACGACGTATCTCGCGGCCCGAATCAACGAGGCCAAGGACGTTCTCTTGGGCCGACATCGCTGATACTCCACGTAGCGCCGGTCGAACGGACCGGTGTCGGATCGATCGTGCGGCCGCGCTGACGCGGCCGGTCGGCGTCGTCAGCTCCGGGTGGCGAAGCAGGCGAAGCCGTTGCGCTTGAGCGAGCGGCAGGCCTCGTTCGCCGAATCGGCCTCGTCGAAGCCGGAGAAGCGGGCCCGGTAGAGCGTCGCGCCGTCGCGGACGACCTTCTCGGTGAAGGGCGAGGCCTTGGCGAGCACGCCGCGGGAGCGGCTGCGCGCCTCCTCGAGGATGTCCTTGGCTTTGCCCTCGTCGTCCGGCGCGCCGAGCTGGATGACCCAACGGCTCACCGGCGCGGGCGAGGCCCGGAGCCGGTGCGGCTCCGCGGCCGGCGGCGACGGCAAGGTGGGCTCGGCCTTGGCGAGGATTTCGGGCCTTGCGACGGGCTCCGGCTTCGGCACCGTCATCTCAGGCAACCGCGCCTCGATCTTCGCCGCCGCGGCGGCGGCGGGCGCCGGCTCGACGAGCGGATGCGGGCGCGGCGGGGGAGCGACCGCCGCCTCGACCGGCGCATAGGCCTGCGCTGCGGCCGGGATCGGCTGCGCGCCCGTGCTCCAACGCAGGCTCGTCGGCGTCGTCGTCGCGACCACCGGCCGCATCGCGGCGACGTCCAGCGGCTGCGGCTTTGCCCGAACCGGGGACGCGACCGTCGCCGTCGCGTCGACCTGCGGCTCGGCGCGCGGCCGGGTCGCCTCGGAGATGACCGCCGGGCGCGGCCGGTCCGACGCTTCCGCGATCACCGGCGCGGTGCGGGCGCCGGCATAGGCGCGGGGTAGCGTGGTCCTGACGAGCGCGGCCATGGCGGCATCGCGCGCACCGCCGGAACGGCCGCCGAGGATCGCCGCCACGATGTGCCGCTCGCCGCTGCGGGCCGATGTCAGGAGGTTGAAGCCGGAAGCGCGCGTGAAGCCGGTCTTGATGCCGTCGACGCCCTCGACCCGGCCGAGGAGCTTGTTGTGGTTGCGGTGCGCGGCGCCGGCGTAGTTGAAGACGCGGGTCTGGAAGTAGCGGTACTGCTTCGGGAAGCGCTCCTGGATCGCCCGGCCGAGGATCGTGAGGTCGCGCGCCGTCGTGATCTGCTCGGGATCGGGGAGGCCCGAAGCGTTGCGGTAGCGGGTGTTGCTCATGCCGAGCGCGCGCGCCTTGCGCGTCATCTGCTCGGCGAAAGCCTCCTCGGAGCCGCCGAGGTTCTCGGCCACGACCACGGCGACGTCGTTCGCCGATTTCGTCACCAGGGCCTGGATCGCGTCCTCGACGTCGATCGAGGAGCCCGGCCTCAGGCCAAGCTTCGAGGGCGCCTGGCGGGAGGCGTTGGCCGAAACCTGAAGCGGGGTATCGAGGGCGATCCGGCCGCGCTCGAGCTGCTCGAACAGCAGGTAGAGGGTCATCACCTTGGTGACCGAGGCGGGGTGGCGGGGCGCGTCCTCGTTCTGGGCGTGCAGCACGCGGCCGGTCTTGGCGTCGACCACCATCGCGGCATAAGGCGGGCTGTAGGCGGGTCCGCGGTGGCGCTTGCGGCGCGCCGCCTCCGCCGGGCTCGACAGGGCGATAACGATCGATACGGAAAGACCGACAACCCCGGCAAGTGTCGAAACGCGCACACGCCGGTCCAGAACGCTACTCAACACCATCTGACCGTCCCCAATCCGGGTTTCGCCCCTCACGCCGCGCGTGGCCTTGCCGGCCGTTGCATCCGCGGCACAGTCGTTAACGGTATGGGGACGGGGTTACGGGCGCGTTAATGGGATCGCCGCGTCGCTGTCCCGAATTGTGCACTGCACAATTTCTCTTGACAATCTATTGTGCAGTGCACATATTGCCCTTGCGAGGCGGGCAACCGCGCAAAACGCAATCAGAAGGCGGCGCTGCGGCGCCGGAAGAGGGTAGCAATGATCCAGATCGACACCATCCAGAAGTTCAGCAAGGACAACGCCGACGCCGCTCTGAAGAGCTTCGGCGTCGTTTCCAAGGGCGCCCAGGCCATCGCGGTCGAGACCGCCGATTACGCCAAGAAGTCCTTTGAGCAGTCCACCGCCACGCTCGAGAAGCTCGTCGGCGCCAAGACGCTCGACAAGGCGATCGAGATCCAGACCGACTTCGTCAAGTCGGCCTACGAGGGCTTCGTCGCGCAGTCGACCAAGCTCGGCGAGCTCTATGCGAGCCTCGCGAAGGAGGCCTTCAAGCCGTACGAGGGTCTCGTCGCCGTCGCTAACGGCAAGGCCGCGAAGTAAGTCGCGAAAAGCCTTCGACTGAAGCGAAGCGCCCGGCCTCAAGGCCGGGCGTTTTGCATTTCGGGATACGCTCCCCATATGCGCGATCCTTGCGCGCGACGCGGCGTTCCAAGTCGTGGGGACGCGCGGCGCAAACGATCTGGCGAAGCGCCGCAGACGATTCTACATTACGACTCAAGCGGTCGGTCGTCGGGTGCGCCGAGCGGCCACGCGCCTTCAACGGGAGACGAACGACACGGCATGGTGCGCTCGCAGCCGCACACGGGATTATCGACGCCGCCGCGCATCACCGGCGCGGCGCCGCGCGCGCCCGGAGGTGACGACAACCGCTCCGGCACCGCGGTCATCACCAAGACGAAAACCCGGACCAAGCGTCCGAACCTTTACCGCGTGCTCCTGCTCAACGACGACTACACGCCGATGGAGTTCGTCGTGCACGTGCTCGAGCGCTTCTTCAACAGGTCGCGCGAGGACGCGACGCGCATCATGCTGCACGTCCACCAGAACGGCGTCGGCGAGTGCGGCGTCTACACCTATGAGGTGGCGGAAACCAAAGTGACGCAGGTGATGGATTTCGCCCGCAAGCACCAACATCCGCTACAATGCGTTATGGAAAAGAAGTAGCTCCGACCCCAGAGGCGACCTTGCCGAGCTTTTCTCGCAGCCTAGAACAAGCCCTCCATCGGGCCCTTGCCCTCGCTGGCGAGCGCCGCCACGAATACGCCACGCTCGAGCACCTGCTCCTCGCCCTCGTCGACGACCAGGACGCGGCCGCGGTGATGCGCGCCTGCAACGTCGATCTCGACGTGCTTCGCCGCAACCTCGTCGAATACGTCGACACGGAGCTCGCGAACCTCGTCGCCGACGGGCGTCAGGATTCGAAGCCGACCGCCGGCTTCCAGCGCGTCATCCAGCGCGCCGTGATCCACGTGCAGTCCTCCGGCCGCGAGGAGGTGACCGGCGCGAACGTCCTCGTCGCGATCTTCGCCGAGCGCGAGAGCCACGCCGCCTATTTCCTGCAAGAGCAGGACATGACCCGCTACGATGCCGTCAACTACATCTCGCACGGCATCGCCAAGCGCCCCGGCCTGTCCGAGACTCGCACGGCGCGCGGCTCCGAGGAGGAGTCGAGCGAGCGCCCGACCGGCGGCGACGAGTCGGACGGCCGGCAGAAGAAGAAGGGCGACGCGCTCGACGCCTATTGCGTCAACCTCAACAAGAAGGCGAAGGACGGCAAGATCGATCCGCTGATCGGCCGCGAAGGCGAGGTGCAGCGCACGATCCAGGTGC
>JAJKJG010000115.1 GCA_021154065.1 Methylobacterium sp. | reverse complement strand
ATCATAGGGAGCAGCCGGCCTCATCGGCAATGCCCCCTCGCCTACGCCGCCGATCGCGTCCACCGCGACACGAAAGCTCGCATGCTGACGACCTCCCGTCTCGCCGCGCCCGAACCGACGTTCCGCGAGCTGTTCACGCCGAAGCTCGTCACGGTGCTGCGCGAGGGCTACGACCTTCGCAAGTTTCAGGCCGACGCTCTGTCCGGCCTCACCGTCGCGATCGTCGCCCTGCCTCTCTCGATGGCGATCGCCATCGCCTGCGGCACGACGCCGGATCGCGGACTCTACACCGCCGTCGTGGCCGGCTTCCTGATCTCGGCGCTCGGCGGCAGCCGGTTCCAGATCGGCGGGCCCGCCGGAGCGTTCATCGTGCTGGTCGCTGCGACGATCGAGCGGCACGGCTACGACGGCTTGGCGCTCGCGACCGTCATGGCGGGGCTCATCCTGATGGCGATCGGCTTTCTGCGGCTTGGCATTTACATCAAGTACATCCCGCACCCGGTCACGATCGGCTTCACGGCCGGGATCGCCGTCATTATTTTCGCCAGTCAATTGCGCGAACTTCTCGGGCTGACGTTGCCGGGCAAGGAGCCTGGTCCCCTGATCTCAAAGCTCGCGGCGTTCTGGCAGGCGGCCAACACGGTCAATCCTGCCGCCGTCGGGGTCGCGGCGATCACGATCGGCGTCATCCTCGGCCTGCGCCGCTACCGGCCGGGCTGGCCGGGCTTTTTGATCGCCATCGCGGTCGCGGCGGCGGTGACGGCTGTGTTGCACCTGCCCGTCGAGACCATCGGAACGCGCTTCGGCGGCTTGCCGCGCTCGCTGCCGAGCCCCCATTGGCCGAATGTTTCGCTTGAGCGGATCCAGGACGTTCTGCCGGACGCCTTCGCGTTCGCGCTGCTCGGCGGCATCGAATCGCTGCTCTCCGCGGTCGTGGCGGACGCCATGAGCGGGCGGCGGCACCGCTCGAACTGCGAGTTGGTGGCGCAAGGGATCGCCAATATCGCGTCTCCCCTGTTCGGCGGCATCTGCGCCACCGGCACCATCGCCCGGACCGCGACCAACGTGCGCTCGGGCGCGGTCGGGCCGGTGTCGGGCATGATGCATTCGGTTTTCCTGCTCGTGTTTATTCTCGGGGCCGCGCCGCTTGCCTCTTATATCCCCCTCGCGGCGCTGGCGGGCCTGCTTGCCACGGTGGCCTGGAACATGGCGGAGCGCCATGAGTTCGCGGCGATCCTCACGCGCTCGCGCGGCGAGGCCGTCGTGCTTCTGGCGACCTTCCTTCTCACCGTTTTCAGGGACTTGACCGAAGGGATCGCCGTCGGCGTCGTGCTCGGCAGCTTCGTGTTCATGCACCGCATGGCGAACCTCGCCGCCGTCGAGGTCGGCGTTCCGCTGGAAAGCGGAGACGAGGCCGACACAGTCGGCGAGCGGCCCTATGAGGACGCGGGCGAGAGCGCGAATCGGGACGTGATGGTCTATCGCATCGCCGGACCGCTGTTTTTCGGCGCGTCCTCAACGATCGCAATGGCGCTGGAGCGGATCGGACGTTTTCCCAAAACGGTCATCCTCGACCTGTCCTCGGTCCCGCTCGCCGATGCGAGCGCGGCGGCGTCGCTCAAATCTTTTGTGCAGCGCGCGGCGCGCTATGGCGCGCGCGTGTACGCGGCGGGGGCCGTGCCGTCCGTGCGCCATGTCCTCGTCCGCGAGGGATTGAAGCGGCCGCCCGTGCGCTATGCGGCCAGCGTGGCCGACGCGCGCAGCGCGGCGCGACAGGACGATTCAAGCGAGGGCTCATGACCAGCGCGGTTTTCGATGTCGTCGTGGTCGGCGCCGGCGCGGCGGGCCTCGCCAGCGCGCTCGCCTTCGCCCAGGACGGCTTCCGAACCGCCCTGATCGGCGCGCCCGAGGCGAAGTCCGACGGCCGCACGGTTGCGCTCCTCGACGGTTCGGTACGCTTCCTCAAGGCCCTCGGGGTCTGGCCCGCGCTCGAAGCGGACGCCGCGCCCCTCGCCGTCATGCGGATCATCGACGACACCGGCAGCCTGTTCCGGCCGCCGCCGGTCGCCTTCGCGGCCGATGAGATCGGCCTCGACGCCTTCGGCTGGAACGTGGAGAGCGCGACGCTAGTGGCGCACCTGGGCGCGGCGGCCGGTGCCGCCAAAAACGTTCAGATTGTTCCGTCTCTGGCGGAAGGGCTAGAGCCTAGCGAAGATCTTGCAGAGCTTTCCTTGAACAATGGTTCAACGCTGAAAGGCCGTATCCTGGTGGCGGCTGACGGCCGCAACTCCCGCCTCCGGGCCGGAGCCGGCGTTTCGGCAAGGACGTGGTCCTATCCCCAGATGGCGTTGACCACGATCCTCTCGCACGATCGCGCGCACCAGGACGCCTCGACCGAATTCCACACCCGCCACGGCCCGTTCACGCTGGTGCCCCTGCCCGGCCGGCGCTCCAGCCTTGTTTGGGTGACGGACCCTGAGTATGGCAAGCGCCTGATGGCGCTGGATCACGGCGCCCTCGCGCGCGCCGTCGAGCGGCAGGCGCAGTCCATTCTCGGCGCCATGCGCATCGACGGGCCGCGCGGCCTCGTGCCGCTGAGCGGGCTTTCAGTTGACCGCTATGTGGCGCCGCGGCTTGCGCTCGTCGGCGAGGCGGCGCATGTGTTCCCGCCCATCGGGGCGCAGGGCCTCAACCTGGGCTTTCGCGATGTGGCCGCGCTGCGCGACGCCCTCGTGGACGCGCGCAAGGCGGGCGAGGACATCGGCGGATCGGCGGCGCTCAACCGCTACCAGCGCGGGCGCGGCCTCGATATCCGGCTGCGCACGGCGGCGGTGGACGGGCTCAACCGGTCGCTCCTCTCCGGCCTGCTCCCGGTCGATCTCCTGCGCGGCGTCGGTCTCCTTGCGATGGCCGGCATCGGCCCCCTGCGCCGCGCGGTGATGCGCGAAGGCGTGCTGCCGAGGCTCGGCGCTCCGCGCCTGATGCAGGCGGAAGCAGCGGTTTGAGGTCGCCCTAGCCTGCGCGAGTGCGATAGTTATCCGCGTTTTGTGACCTTGACCTTCTCGAGCGCGGCACCGAGCCCCTTCGCGAGTTTCTGGGCGTCATCGTTGGCCCAAAAGTGCATGAAGAACAGCCGAGGCTCATCGTCCAGCATGTGGTTATGAAGGGCCGTGATCTCGATGCCATTCGCTCGAAGGGCGCGTAAAACTGGGTTCACCTCGTCGGCCGTGAGCACGAAGTCGCCCGTGATCGCGGCCTTGCCTCCACCCGTCGGCTGGAAGTTGACGGCGATCGCCGAGCCCATCGCTTCGGGAACTTCCATGCCGTGATTGCGCGGCTTCTCGGCCCGCGGGATGCTGACCGCGTAGACGCCGCCATTGACCTTGCCCTTGCGCCCGAGCGCTTGGTCAATGGCGACCGTGTCCAGGCCGATCGTCTGATCGGGGCTCGCCGGGGTGGCAGGGACAGATTCCTCGCCTGCCGAAGCGGGGCTCGGCGCCTGGGTTGTCGTTGTCTGGGGGACGGCCCCGGCTGGTCCGGCGCCGAGCGGAGTCTTGCTCTGGCCCAGGGCTTCTCGCAGCGTCGCGGCAAGCTTGCCCGGCTCGCCGTGCCCGCTGACGTGCATGTACATCGTGCTGGGTTGGCTGCCCAGGAGGTGATTGTGCAGGGCGGTGATTTCGATCCCATTTTCGACCAGGCGCTTCATCATCAGGTTGACTTCGTTGTCGGTCAGGACGAGGTCCCCCATGACGACCACGTCGTTGCCCATGCGCTTGAAGGCAAGCCAGGAGCCGAGTGCGAAGGCGGGCTTCAGTTCGACGCCGTCGAGAACGACTTTCAGGTCGGAGCGGGGCAGCCCGACACGATAGACCCCGCCCGGCATCTCGCTTCCCGACTTGCCCAGACCTGTCGCAATCTGCTGCTGCCATTCTTCTGCGGCCCAAGCAGGCGCAGCCAGCGCGGCGAACCCAAGGATAGCGATGGTTGTGCAATGTAAGCTCATCAGTGCTCTCCTTGTCTAAAGTGCTGTGTTTCACGCGGTTCTACGGCCGCTTCTCCGGCTTTTGCAGAGTGCCCTCTTCGGGGATGGAGCCCTCGCGCCGAAGCTGAACGCTCTGGCCCGACATCCAGACGTGATAGCAGCCCGGTTCACCCGGACCGCCAGTCAGGCACAGCTCGTCCTTCTGGACGCTCCAGGCGCCCGCGCCAGGCTTGCCCAGCGAGAACGACTTCGTACGCCCGTCGCGGCCGAACACGTAGGCCCAATGCACCCCACCCGTGAGTTCCATGGCTGTGAGCCGGGCTTTTATCTCCGGACCTTTGATCTGCCGAAACGCTTCCGCCGCACGTGCGGGAGCGATGAAAGCCAGCGCCGCCGCAAGGAATAGCGCAGGTCCGCGCCCGAGAACGCGCCTCATCCGATCGCCCCCGCGAGGTAGAGCACGATCCCCGCTGCGGAGGTCGCGGCCAGGGTCTTCACCATCCCGATCTTGAACCGGAACATGGCCACGACCGCCGCCGCCGAGAGCACCAGCGCCCACACGTTCACGCTGGACAAAACCGGCGCATCGAAGCCGAACGGCCCCCAGCGCACCGGCCGCGCCTCCGCGAAGATCGTGTGGATGGCGAACCAGATCGCCAGGTTGAGCACGACGCCGACCACGGCGGCGGTGATGGCGGACAGCGCTCCGCTCAAGGCGCGGTTGCCCCGCAAACGCTCGATGAAGGGCGCGCCGAGAAAAATCTACAGGAAGCACGGCGTGAACGTCACCCAGGTCGCGAGCAGGCCGCCGAGCGTTCCGGCCATCAAGGGCGAGAGCGAGCCCGGCTCGCGAAAGGCGGCCATGAAGCCCACGAACTGGAGCACCATGATCAGCGGACCCGGCGTGGTCTCGGCCATCCCAAGCCCGTCGAGCATCTCACCGGGTTGCAGCCAACCGTAGGTCTCGACGGCGGCTTGGGCCACATAGGCCAATACGGCGTAGGCCCCGCCGAACGTGACCATCGCCATCTTGGAGAAGAACACGGCGATCTGGCTGAACACATTGCCAGATCCAAGGAGCACAAGCAGGGCGACGACCGGCGTGAGCCACAGAGCGAGCCACACGGCGGACACGCGCAAGCTCTGGGCGACGCTCGGGCGCGCGTGGTCGGGCAAATCCTCGCCGAGCAGGCTATCGGCGTCGCTGCCGCCTTTTCCGGCAGGTCCATGCCCGCCCCCGACCTGGAACTCCGGCCGCCCAGCTCGGCCGCCGAGATAGCCGATGAGGCCCGCCGCGAGAATGATAAGCGGAAATGGCACGTCGAAAAAAAAGATGCCGACTAAGGCCGCCGCCGCGAGGCCGACCATGATGTTGTTCTCGAGAGCCTTTGAGCCGATGCGCACGACCGCCTGGAGCACGATCGCCAGCACGGCGGCCTTGAGCCCGAAGAACAGGGCCGAGACGATGCCGACCTTGCCGTAGAGGGCATAGATCCAGCTTAAGCCCATGATGGAGACGATGCCGGGCAGGATGAACAAGCCCCCGGCCATGATGCCGCCGGGCGTGCGGTGCATCAGCCAGCCGATGTAGGTGGCGAGCTGCTGCGCCTCCGGGCCAGGCAGGAGCATGCAATAATTCAGGGCGTGCAGAAACCGGCCCTCAGAGACCCAGCGCTTCTCCTCGACCAGGATGCGGTGCATGACCGCGATCTGACCGGCCGGGCCGCCGAAACTGAGCGCGGCGACCCGCAGCCAGACCCAAAAGGCTTGCGTAAGCGAAACGCCGTGCTGGGGTT
>JAJKJG010000114.1 GCA_021154065.1 Methylobacterium sp. | reverse complement strand
GCCAGGTCCGGAACGGAGACCCGACCGCCGACAAGAGCGGAGGCTCGAGGCCTATAGAACGCCGAACGTTCCGGAGCGATCCGGACGCGGGGAGCAAGGGTCGTGCTCGAAAGGGCAGCGCCGGAGCGAACCGCGGGGACGCCGAAAGGCTCCAAAACTAAAATATGAGTCGTTCGGCGTCCCACGCCCCTCGACTTCGGCGATCGCCCAACGAACCCGACGGCCGACGCGGCCGCGCGGCGGCAAAGCCGTGCCCGCTCCCAACCCGGCGAGGAGGCTCATGACAACCCGGCACGCTACAGTGGATCGAGGCCGGGCGTCCCGCCGGCGGTCACGCCGAGACTTGCGCTCCCGGGTGGAGTTCGGGCGGCGCCAGGATCGCCCTCAAGCCGTCCGGAATGCGGGCCGGGCGCCCGCCGATGATCGCGGCGACGCGGACGTCGGCCGTGACGAGGGGCTCGCTGTTCCGGAGGATGCGCTGAGCGATGACGAGCGAGGCGCCGCGGACCTCGCCGGTGTGGGTCTCGACCAGGAGCACGTCGTCCATGCGGGCCGCCCGGAGGTAGTCGATCGTCATCCGCCGGACGGCGAAGGTCAGCCCCTCGCCCTCGGCGTGGAGGATCGACTGGTCGACGCCGGCGGCGCGCAGGAACTCGGTCCGGCCGCGCTCGAGGAAGCGCAGGTAGCTCGCGTGGTAGACGACGCCGGACCAGTCCGTGTCCTCGTAGTAGACGCGCATGGGGAGAAGGTGA
Source organism: Methylobacterium sp. (assembly GCA_021154065.1). The sequence continues at coordinate 5,211 of JAJKJG010000114.1, read as the reverse complement.
CGGCCCGCGACGATCGTCCCTTCGGTCGGCCTCAGGCCCATCTGCCGATCGAGATCCACGGGTCGCCTGACGCTCGCTCGCCAGCCGCGCTTCCGGCCCGGCTTCCGTCGCGCCACACGACCCAGAAAGATGGCGAAAGCGCGGAGACCGGAGGGCTATTCGTCCACGGCGCCGGCGCCGTTCTGGAACAGCCCGAACTGCACCGCCGGATCGCGCTGCGGCTCGGGCAGGCCGAGATGGCGGAAGGCGTGCGGCGTCAGCACGCGGCCGCGCGGCGTGCGCTGGACGAAGCCGCGCTGGATCAGGAACGGCTCGATGATCTCCTCGATGGCGTCCCGGGGCTCGGACAGCGCCGCCGCCATGGTCTCGATTCCGACCGGCCCGCCGCCGAAGGAATTCGCGATGGTCAAGAGGTACTTGCGGTCCATGAGGTCGAGCCCGATCGGGTCGACGTCGAGGAATTTCAAGGCGCTGTCGGCGACCTCGCGGGTGACGGCGCCGGCTTCCTCGACGAGCGCGAAATCGCGCACGCGCCGCAGCAGCCGCCCGGCGATGCGCGGCGTGCCGCGCGAGCGCTTGGCGATCTCGTTCGCGCCGTCCTCGGACATGCCGATGCCGAGCACGCGGGCGCCGCGCTTCACGATCAGCTCAAGCTCGTCGACGGTGTAGAACTCGAGCCGGATCGGGATGCCGAAGCGGTCGCGGAGCGGCGTCGTGAGGAGCCCGGCGCGGGTCGTTGCGCCGATGAGCGTGAACTTCGGCAGCTCGATCTTGACCGAGCGCGCCGCCGGCCCCTCGCCGATGATGAGGTCGAGCTGGTAGTCCTCCATGGCCCGGTAGAGGATCTCCTCGACCGCCGGGTTGAGGCGGTGGATCTCGTCGATGAAGAGCACGTCCCGCTCTTCGAGATTGGTCAGCTGGGCCGCGAGGTCGCCGGCCTTGGCGATCACCGGCCCGGAGGTCGAGCGGAAGTTGACCCCGAGCTCGCGGGCGACGATCTGGGCGAGCGTCGTCTTGCCGAGGCCGGGCGGCCCGACGAAGAGCACGTGGTCGAGCGCGTCCTTGCGGGCCTTCGACGAGCCGATGAAGACCTGGAGGTTCGCCCGCGCCTGCTTCTGGCCGATGAATTCGGCCAGCACCTGCGGCCGCAGCGACGCATCGGCGTCGTCCTCGCGGCGCTCGGGGGTGAGGAGGCGGCTCGGGGTGGCGTTCATGTCACCGCGCCAGCTCCCGCAACCCCAGCCGGATCAGCGTCTTCGCCTCCGCCGCCTCGCCGGCCTGGCGAAGCGCCGCGGCGATGGCGGCGGAGGCCTGTCCTTGCGCATAGCCGAGATTGACGAGGGCCGAGACCGCATCCGACACGGGCTGCGGCGCGCGCCTGTCGTCGACGGCATCGGAGAGCCGGATCAGCGCCGGATCGACGGCGCCGAAGGCCGGCGCCTTGTCCTTGAGCTCGGCGACGATGCGGGCGGCGAGCTTCGGGCCGACGCCCGGCGCGCGGGCAACGGCGGCCTTGTCGCCGGTCGCGGCCGCGGTCGCGAGCGCGCCCGAGTCGAGCGTCGAGAGGATCGCCAGCGCGACCTTGGCGCCGACGCCCTGCACCGTCTGCAGGAGGCGAAACCACTCCCGCTCCTGGTCGGAGCGGAAGCCGAAAAGCCGGATCATGTCCTCGCGGACATGGGTCTCGATCGACAGCGTCGCCGCCTCGCCGACCGAGGGCAGGTGCTGGAGCGTGCGCGACGAGCAATGCACGAGGTATCCGACGCCGCCGACGTCGACGATGACGAAGTCCTCGCCGTAGCTGTCGATCACGCCGCGCAGCTTGCCGATCAAACCACCACCTCGCCGGTCATCCCGGCCGGAGCGCAGCGGAAAGCCGGGATCCACAGCCACGCTCGGTAGCGCCGGTGGATCCCGGATCGGCCTTGCCGCCGTCCGGGATGACACCCGGTTTAGCAGGTCATGCGATTCGATGAAGCGTCAGCAACCATCAGCCCACAAGCGCGCGCGCCTTGCGGTGATGGGCGTGGGTGATGGCGATGGCGAGGGCGTCCGCGGCGTCGTCGCTCGCCGGGTCGGCCTTCGGCAGCAGCACCCGGATCATGGCCTGGATCTGCCGCTTCTCGGCATGCCCGGCGCCGACGACGGTCTTCTTGACGAGGTTCGCGGCGTATTCGGCGACCGGCAGCCCGGCGAGCGCCGGCACCACGAGCGCGATGCCGCGGGCATGGCCGAGCTTCAGCGTCGCCTGCGCGTCGCGGTTGACGAAGGTCTCCTCGACCGCGGCCTCGTCGGGGCTAAGGTCGGCGACGACCGCGGCAAGGCCGTCATGGAGCTGGCGCAGGCGCTCGGCGCGCGCCGCCTTGTCGTTCGAGACGACGGTCCCGCAGGCCACGAAGCCGAGCCGCGAGCCCTCGATCGTGACGAGCCCCCAGCCGGTGCGGCGAAGGCCGGGGTCGATGCCGAGAATGCGGATCGCGCTCACACCCCCATCTGCGCCATCGCGGCCTCCGAGACCTCGAAGTTCACGAACACGTTCTGCACGTCGTCGTGGTCCTCGAGCGACTCGACGAGGCGGATGAGCTTCTCGGCCGCCTCGTCGTCGACGTCGATGGTGTTCTGGGCACGCCAGACCAGCGCCGATTTCCGCCGCTCGCCGAAGCGCGCCTCGAGCGCCTTCGTGACCTCGCCGAGCGCGCCCTGGTCGCAGTAGACCTCGTGGCCGTCCGGGCTCGAGATCACGTCGTTGGCGCCGGCCTCGATTGCGGCCTCGAGCATCGTGTCGGCATCGGCGGCCTTGGCGTCGAAGGCGACGACGCCGACGCGGTCGAACATGAAGGCGACGGCGCCGGTCTCGGCCAGGTTGCCGCCGCTCTTCGTGAACACCGAGCGGATGTCGGACGCGGTGCGGTTGCGGTTGTCGGTCATCGCCTCGACGATCAGCGCCGCGCCGCCGGGGCCGTAGCCCTCGTAGCGGATCTCGTCGTAGCTCTCGGCGTCGCCGCCTTGCGCCTTCTTGATCGCGCGCTCGATGTTGTCCTTCGGCATGTTCTCGGCCCGGGCGGCGAGGATGGCGGCGCGAAGCCTCGGGTTCATGTCTGGGTCGGGCAGGCCGAGCTTTGCCGCGACCGTGACCTCACGGGCGAGCTTGCCGAACATCTTGGAGCGCTGCGCGTCGACGCGCCCCTTCTTGTGCATGATGTTCTTGAACTGGGAATGTCCGGCCATCGACGCTCTCAAGCCTTCAGGTGAGCGGAAGGCCCGGGCGGCCCTCGACGCTGCGGTTTTTGGAACGGCGGCGTTATAGGGCGGGGCACGGGGAAAGGTCCACCACGGTCAATCCCAGAACCTCGGCCAGGTCTCCTCGATCGTCGGCCCGAGCCGTACCGCCGCGACGCGCAGGCTGAGGCCGGTGCGGTCGTCGGTCTCGATCGCGAGGCCGCTGAGCGTGCCCTCGCCGGAGGCCGCCTCGAGGCGGGCGCCGGGCGTCTTCTGCAGGAAGCGGCGCAGCGGCTCGTCGCGGGCCATGCCGAGCACCGATTCGTAATCGCCGCACATGCCGGCGTCCGACATGTAGGCGGTGCCGGCGGGCAGAATGCGATGGTCAGCGGTCGGCACATGGGTGTGGGTTCCGACGACGACGGTGACACGGCCGTCGAGATGGTAGGCGAGCGCCTGCTTCTCGCTCGTCGCCTCGGCGTGGATGTCGACGAGGATGGCGTCGGCGACCTCGCGCAGCGGCGTCTCTTCGAGCGTGCGGTCGGCGACCGCGAAGGGGTCGTCGAGCGCGTCCATGTACAGCCGGCCCATGAGGTTGACGACGAGGACGCGGCCGCCGTTCCGGGTCTCGACCATGGCGGCGCCGCGGCCGGGCGTGCCGGGCGGGAAATTCGCCGGGCGCACGAGCCGCGGCTGGCGCTCGATGAAGACGAGCGCCTCGCGCTGGTCCCAGGAATGGTTGCCGAGCGTCACGGCGTCGGCCCCGGCCATCAGGATCTCGTCGCAGATCGCCTCGGTGATGCCGAAGCCGCCGGCGGCGTTCTCGCCGTTGATCACGACGCAATCGAGCCGCCAGCGCTCGCGCAGCGCCGGCAGCCGCGCCGCGACGGCGCTGCGCCCGGGCCGTCCGACGATATCGCCGAGGAAGAGGAGGCGCATCCTTCGAGGCTCGCTAGGCTCGCACCTCAGGATGAGGAGGAGCCAGGATGAGAGGAGCGGATCACTTCCGCTTCCGTCACGACGAGGTCAAGCACCCGGTCATGATCCTCTGCCGGCACGGCCTCGATCTCCTGCGCCGCGTAGGCGAGCCCGATGGTGAGCACCGGGTGCAGCTCGGACAAGGCCGCGATCGAGCGGTCGAAATGGCCCTTGCCGTAGCCGACGCGGCCGCCGTTCCGGTCGAAGGCGGCAAGCGGCACGAGGAGCGCGACGGGGAAGCACTCGGGCGCATCGGGGCCGGGCTCGCGGACGCCAAAGCCGCCCTTGATCAGCGGGTCGCCGGGGCGCCACAGGCGCCAGCTCAGGCGCGGGTGCAGGATCTGCGACAGCGCCACGTCCTGGCCGCGCTTCAACAGCCGGCGCATCAGCGGGCGCGGATCGACCTCGCTGCGGATCGGCCAATAGCCGCCGACCGGCTGGATGTCGGCAAGCTCGGGAAGCTCGAGCGCGCGCTTGGCGATGGCGCGGGCGGCGTCGCGGCGGAAATCCCGGTCGAGCGCGTCGCGGCGCCGGAAGGCCTCCTGCCGGATGCGGTCCTTGATCGCGGCGGGGAGAGGGTCGGGCATGAAGGGAGAAGCGCGGAGCCGCAAAGGTCGTTGGAGGTCGATCCCGGGAACCTACAACGTAGGTGGGCGCCGTGTGTCCCGGTCCAGGGACCGGGTCAGGGACAGCTCCCTTGAGGATCGATAAGGCCCCGGGGAATAAGTCTCCTGACGGACCCCGCAGCCCCGCAGGGCGTAATGTAGCGACGGCGCGGCGGATTCGGAAGGGGGGCCTTTGGTCGAGAACCGAGAATGGCGCGCCAAATCCCCCGGGCGTTCCCGGGCAAAGGTCTTCGCACTGTCAAAGAGCAAGGGAGCAGGACGCCAGGGACCGGCTCGCAATGTTTTTAGGATGCCAGTCGCCTGGCGCCCCGCGCGGTTCTTCGTGCGGCTCGTTCTCCAAGCCGCCGTCCGGTCCGACACCGCTCGTCGGCGCCCCTTTTGGCAGGCG
>JAJKJG010000113.1 GCA_021154065.1 Methylobacterium sp. | reverse complement strand
GCTGCGACCGCGAACGGGCAGCGAGGCCTGAAGCGACAGTCGGCCGGTGGCGCGCGTAGATCCGGCAGGCGTCCGGGGATCGAAGCCAGGCGCGTCTTCTTGCGGTCGCCGAGCCGCGGGATCGCCGCGAGGAGACCCTTGGTATAGGGATGCACCGGCGCCTGAAGGATCCGCTCGGTTGCGCCTGCCTCCACGACCTGGCCGGCATAAAGAACCGCAACCTCGTCCGCGACGCGCCGCACCACCCCGAGATTGTGACTAATGAACAGCATGGTGAGGCCGCGTCGCGCCTGCAGGTCTGTCAGTAAATCGAGGATCTGCGCCTCGATGGTAACGTCGAGCGCGGTCGTGGGCTCGTCGAGGATCAACAGTTCCGGTTCAGCCGCTAGCGCACCGGCGATCAGCGCCCTCTGCCGCATGCCGCCGGAGAGCTCGTGCGGGTAGGCCTTCGCGACCGCCGCCGGATTCGCGATCCCGACCTCGTGGAGGAGTTCGATCGCACGCGCAAAGGCGCGCTCCGCCGAGAAGCCCCGGTGGAAGACGAGCCCCTCGCCGACTTGCTCCCCGATGCGAAGCGAGGGGTTGAGCACGGAGAACGGATCCTGGAAGACGAGTCCGATTCGGGAGCCGCGCAGCTGCCGTCGACCTCTGGGATCGAGCTGCATGACGTCAATGCCGTCGAAAACCACTCGACCGGACGGCACCTGCGCTTCAGGGGGCAGGAGCCCGAGTGCGGCAAGCGCGATGGTGCTCTTACCTGAGCCGGACTCCCCCACCACCGCGAGAGTCGATCCCTTGCGGACATGAAGCGAAACCGACGACAGTGCTTCGACGGCACCGCCGGGCGTTCGATAACGGACGGTGAGGTCGTCAAGGGCGAGCATCGCTCAGCCCTTTCCGACACGCGATTTGAGGCGAGGATCGAGACGCTCGCGCGCTCCATCGCCGACGAGGTTAATGCCGATCACGAGGAGGCACATGGCAAATCCGGGCGCGAGCGCGATCCAGGGGGCGCGGTCGATGAAGGAGCGCGCCTCCGAGATCATGAGGCCCCAATCCGAGCTCGGCGGCTGGGCGCCAAGCCCGAGAAAGCTTAGGGCCGAGCCGAGGAGGATCGCATAGGTGACTCTCAGGCTCGCTTCGACGATCAGCGGCGGCCAGGCGTTCGGCAGGATCTCGCGGAATAGGATATAGGACGCGCTCTCGGCCCGTGCCCGCGCTGCCTGGATGAAATCCTCGTTCGCGAGCGCAAGCGTGACGCTGCGGGTGACCCGCGCGATCGGCGGGATGTAGACGAAGCCGACGGCGACCGCGGTTTTCCACAATGAAGGCGGCGTGACCGCGAGGACCAGAAGACCGAGCATGATGGGCGGGATTGCCATCAGCACGTCGGCGCTACGCATCAGGACCTCGTCGATCCTGCCCCGGAAATAGCCCGCCGCAAGCCCGATCGGCACGCCAAAGGCGAGGCTGACGAACGTGGCGCTCACGCCCATGGCAAGCGAGAGGCGCGTGCCCATGAGGAGCCGGCTCAGCACGTCGCGCCCGTATTCGTCGGTACCAAGCCAATAAGTCGCGCTTGGGGGCAAGAAGCGCGTTCGCATCGAGATCGTGTCCCAGGGGTGGGGCGCGATCCAGGGCGCGAGAAGGCCGAGGAGGACGATTGTGACGACGATGACGAGCCCGGCCTTGAGCTGCAGCGGGACCGGCCGCCGCGGAACGGCCGCCGGCGTCGGGTCGTCGACCGCGAGCGGGCTCGCCGCGAGTCCGTCAGGCGACGCCGCGGCCATAGCGGATCTTCGGGTTAAGCCAGACATAAAGGAGATCCGCCGCGAAGTTAGCGATAGCGTAGATCGCCGCGACGAGAAGAATCGCTGCCTGCAGCGTTGGCAGGTCGCGGTTCTGGATCGAGAACACCAGAAGACGGCCTAGGCCCGGATAGGCGAAGACCGTTTCGACGACGACGATCCCGCCCATGAGCCGCCCGAAGTCGAGGGCGAGCACGGTGATCGTCGGCAGGAGTGCGTTTCGCAGTGCGTGGCGGATCACCACCACGCGTTCGGGCAGGCCCTTCGCGCGCGCCGCCGTCACATAAGGGCTCTGCATCACCTCGATCATGCTCGATCGCGTGAGCCGCGACACATGGGCGAGATGGCCGAACACGAGGGTCATCACCGGCGCGATGATGTGCTGAGCCCAGACCCAGAACCCCGCCGAGAGCGGCTCATAGCCGGCCGACGGAAGCCAGCCGAGCCAGGCGGCGAATACGAGAATGACGACGATTGCCCAGAAGAACTCCGGCACGGCGATGCCGAGATAGGTCGCGACCGAGACCGTGTGGTCGAGTGGCCGTCCGTGCTGCAGCGCGGCAATCACGCCGAGCGTGACGCCGATCACGGCAATCAGGATGAAGGACGTGACGGTGAGCGTGAGCGAGCGAACGATCGCTTCCCATAGGAGCGGCGCGATCGGCCGGTTCATCAGCATCGACTCGCCGAGGTCGCCGCGCAGAATCCCTGACGCCCAGCGTCCGTATTGCTCCCAGATCGGGTCATTGAGGCCCAACCTGAGCTCGAGTGCCCGCACCTGCTCGGGCGGCGCGAAAGGCCCAAGGATGAGATAGGCGACGTTGGCGGGCAGAAGCGAGGTGATGCCGAACACCAGGATCGACACCGCCACAAGCACCAGGACGATGAAGGCGAGCCGGCGGGCGAGATAGCCGGCCACGCGCGAGTTGCCCCTTATCCAGGCCTAATCAGCGCTTAAGCGTGACTTCCTTCAGCTCGAGCCACTGCATCGGTGTCGAGTGGAATCCCTCGACCTCCTTGCGGACGCCGTTCACATGCGCAGCCGCATAGGCGATGAGGCTCGGCACCGTCTCGTCGACGATCTTTTGGAACTCGTCGAAAAGCGCCTTTCGCTTGTCTTCGTCGTTGGTCTTGCGGGCCGTATCGAGGATCTCGTCGACGCGTTTGTCGGTGTAGAGCCAGAGCTGCCGGTTCCAGCTGCCGCTCGAGTGGTAGAAGGGATAGACCGCGGTATCGATCGTCGGCCGGGCGAAATAGCCGTCGACATACATCTGCGCCTTGCCGGCGACCTGCGCCGCATAAGAAGCGAAGGGGACGCGCTCGACATTGATGCGGATACCGGCCGCGCGCGCCATGTCGCGCACGGCGACGCCGAGGCGGACGCGCTGCTCGCGCTCTTGCGGCACCTGCAGCGTCACTTCGAAGCCGTTCGGATGACCGGCGTCGGCCATGAGCTTCTTCGCGAGGGCGATGTCGGGCTTCTTGAAGCCGAGTTTCTTGTTGAAATAAGGATGGCTCGGCGGGATTGGGCTGTGGGTCGGCTCACCTTGGCCGAACAGCGCGAGCTCGACGAGGGCGTCCTTGTCGATCGTCGCCGCGAGCGCCTGTCGCACGCGCACATCATTGAAGGGTGCGCGCTCGTTATTGAGGATCACGCCGTCCCAGGTCGCGGTTGCGACGCCATCGGCGCGCACGTTCGGGTGGTTCTTGAACTTGTCGACCGCTTCGTAGGGAAGGTTCCAGAGGATGTCGATCGCCCCGGATTCGAGCGCCGCGAGCCGCGCCGCCGCTTCGGGGATGATGCGCATCGTCACGGCGTCGAGCTTCGGCAGCCCTTGCTCGAAATAGCCTGGATTTTTCGCGAGTTCGAGGCGGTCTCCCGGCGACCAGGATTTGAACACGAACGGCCCCGTGCCGACCGGCTCCTTGGAGATCGCGTCGATCCGGTCCTTCGCCAGGATGCGCAACTGACGCTCGCCGAAGATGTCCGGGAACCCGGCATAGGGGATATTGAGGGTGAAGCGCACGGTCTTCGGATCTGGCGCCTCGATCTTCTCGATCATCGACAGGTTGGCCCGCGCCCGCGAACCCGTTGCCGGGTCGAGGATGCGGTTCATGGTCGCGAGCACGTCATCGGCGTCGAAGGTCTTGCCGTGGTGGAATTTCACACCTTCGCGAAGGTTGAAGGTCCAGGTCTTGAGGTCTTCGGATGCCGTCCAGCTCACCGCGAGGTCGGGCTTGACGGTAAGGTCGCGGTCGATACGAGTGAGGCCGTTGAAGACAAGATGGACGTAGATGTACTCATCACCGATGGTGGTCTTCGCGGGGTCGAGCTGGTTGAGCGTGGTGCCGACCGCCACGCGGATGGTGCCCTGCGCGAGCGAGGGCGTCGCAAGCCCGGCGGCCATTGCCAGCGCGAGAATGAAGCGTCGCATGCTGCTCCCCCTGTTGAACTCCGGCGGGTCTCAGAGCGCCTGAGCCGAGTTCGGATCGACCGCGCGCGCCACATAGGGCTGCGCCATCGGCGCGTACTCTTGCCAGAGCCGTGCCAAGGCGGCGATTGGAGCCCCATCTTGATCGACGCGCAAGTCCACGAATGGGAAAGTCTCGCGATCGACGAGGAGGAGCGCCGCCGAGACGAGCGGCTTGAACTCACCACCGGCCTCGTCTCCGGCCTCAAGCGACGCAATGAGCCGCGATGCCAAGGGTGCCGAGGTATCTGCCTCGAAGGCGCGCACCATTGCTGCCGGCACCTCGCGCGAGCGAACGATGTTGCCGAGCGCTACGCAGTTGAGGCCATGCGCCTCGCTCTTCTCCGGCTTGACCCGTTCGCCACTGAACGAGGCCGTGCGGCCTTCCCCGTCGATGATCGCCAGTTGGCGCCAATCGCGGTGAGGCGTTGCGGCGACAATTGCGTCCATCGCCTGCTGGGCTGTGAAGCCGTTCTCTACGAGATCAAGTGCGAGTGGTCCCAGGCGCGGGTCGGTTCGATGCTGCGTCAGTGCTGCTCCGACGCCGGCGCGGGCGAACGGGCAGCGGGAACCGACCGCAATCGAGGAAGTCGTGACCACGGCGCCGAGCATACCGGTTCGCGTGCAACGTCCGAGCAGCGAGAAGGTCATCGACCGTCCCCCGGCAGAACGGCAGTGACATCCACCTCCATCAGGAGCTCCGGGCTCGCCAGGCCTTTCACGATGACGGCGTTGAAGGCGGGCCTGACGCCGGAGAGGCGGCGCAGGACGATCGCGTTCGTCGGGTCCAGGAAGGCACGGTCCGTCACGTAGATCGTCGCCTTCACCACGTCGCTCAACTTCGCGCCCGCCTCGGCGAGAAGCACCTCGACGTTGTCCATCGCCCGCTCGGTCTGCCCGGCCACGTCTCCGGCGCCGTGCATGACCTCGTCCAAGCCGACGCCGGTCTGGCCTCGCAGGATCACGCGCCGGCCGGCCTTCACGGTCATGCAGAACTCGCATTCGAGTTTCTGGCCGTGATGGCCATATCGGGCCGCGTTTGAATGATAGGGCCGGAGACGCTCGTGGGCTCGTCCCCCGCTTTTCCGGAGCGCCTGGACGTCGAGCTCGAACAGCACCTCGGGCCGCGCGAAGGCGCTCGTAATGATCCCGGTCGAGACCGGCCTCACGTCCCGGAAATGCTTGCCGATCATCGGATACACGGCCGCCCGGTAGGCGCGGTCGCTGATATAGACAGTGAGCTTGCAGACATCGTCGAGCGACGAGCCTGCCTCGTCGAGCAGCGTCGTAAGATTTTGGAGAGCGAGGTCGGCCTGGGCGCCCGCGTCCGAGACCGTGCGTGCTAGCCCGACGGTGCCCGAGTGGTCGAGCCGGCCGCCGGTCTGGCCCCGGACGAAGAACTCGTCGTCGGTCGCGACCACCATCGAGCCTTGCCAGGCGAAGCCCTGTCCGTGCCAGCT
>JAJKJG010000112.1 GCA_021154065.1 Methylobacterium sp. | reverse complement strand
CTCGCCGCGGCGGCGCGCGGCTGCGGGATCTCTGATTCGCGAATCATCGTTGATGAAGATGATCTTCAAAGCTTTGCCGGGCGTATCCACAGGGTTGGGCAAAGCTCTGCCGTGGGCGTGATCAAAATCAATCAAGGAGAAACGGCGCGAGTCCTGCCGTCGCGCGACGCCGCTTTTCTCAAGGATCGCTTCCGCATAGCGCTTGCAGCTTCTCCAAAGTAGCAAGAAATCTTCGCCAACGTCGGAACCTTTACGGTTAAGCTGTCCTATTCTGGTCATAACCGCCCCGCAGAAGCCCGCCCCACAACGAACCGATAAGCGGGAAGCGCCGGCCAAGACGGCGCGTGGTTGGGGGCTTCATGGATCATTGCCGGACGGCGTCGGCGGACGCCGGCTTCTCCCGCGTCGCTGCGGGCCCGGACGAGGTGCGCTGGCTCGAGCCCCGGGGGGCCTTCGCCTTGCGGGCGCCGCGCCGGCGGCGCGCTGCGAACGGTTTTGCGCGATTTGCCCTGTCGCTCGGCTTCGGCGCGCTCCTGACGGTCTCGTCGGCCGGCAGCGCCGTCGGCCCGGCGGCGGCGCACGGCTCCGGCGCGCCGGCTGTCCCGCCTGCGGCCGAGCCGCGCCTGTCCTTCGACCTCGCAGGCGTCCATGAGCCGTCGCTCGGATTTGCGCCCGAGCTCGCGCCCGGCGACGACGGCGCGACGCGCCAGGAGGAGCCGGCCTTCCGTTCCGGCGCGTTCGCGAGCGACGGCGATCCCGATGAGTTGCTCCGCTTTGGCCGTGTCCGCATCCCGCGCCGGCTTGTCCAGACGATCCTGCGCGCCGCCGACGCGACCGGCGTCGATCCGACCTACATGATGGCGCTCGCCGACAAGGAATCGAGCTTCATTGCCGACAATAAGGCGGCGACCTCCTCGGCCGAGGGGCTGTTCCAGTTCATCGAGAAGACCTGGCTCGAGATGATCCGCGACTTCGGCCCGAAATACGGCATGGAGTTCGCTGCCGCCTCCGTTGAGACCGCGAACGGTCAGGTCGCGATCCCAAGCGACCAGACCCGGGAGTGGGTGCTGTCCTTGCGCCGCAACCCCTACCTCTCGGCCGTCATGGCGGCCGAGATGCTGAAGCGCGACAAGGCCAAGATCGAACGCCGCATCGGGCGCAGCCTCGAGCGCTCCGAACTCTACCTCATGCACTTCCTCGGCGCCGAAAGCGCCGGCAAGCTTTTGGAGCTCGTCAGCGGCAAGCCGAAGCAGAGCGCCCCGAAGGTGTTCCCGGCGGCCGCCAAGGCGAACAAGACGCTGTTCTTCGCCCAGGAGACGGTGAGGAAGAAGGTGAAGACCCGCCACCTCACCGTGACGGAAGTCTACGGCAAGATCGACCGCATGATCGACGCGCGGCTCGACCGCTACGAAGGCGTCTCAGCCTTCGCGCCGGTCGCGGCGAGCTTCGCCCTTCAATAGCAGTCGCCGATCGGGCGATTGTAGAGCGGTCCATACGGCGCGGCGCCCGCAACGGTGCCGTAGGCCGGAGGCGCGTAGGCGGAGTAGGCGCCGCCTTGCCAGCCACCATAGCCCCCGAGCCCGTAGGCCTCAGCGCCGAAGAAGCGCCGGCGCGGGACATAACCGTGCCGGATGCCGTAGCCGCCGCCGTGAAAGCGCGGTCCGTGGTGGCGATAACCGTATCGCGGCCGCGGGAAGAAGGCGGCGCGGGCGTGGTGCCGCGGCGCGTCGAAGCGGTGGCGTCCCGGGCCGTAGCCGATCCCGCCATAGGCGTGGTGCCGGCGATGCAGCCCCGGACCGATCATGCCGCCGCGATGCGGCCCGACATGCATCCGCGCCGCCGGTCCGCGGTAGACGGGACCATGTCCATCCCGGTGAGCGGCCGCGGCGGCGCCGATCGCGGCGAGAGAGAACAGGAGAGCAGCGGCGGCGCCGCGCAGGATGGCTTTGGCCGGCATCGAAGACTCCTCGGATACTGGCCACGACAGTAGCGAGGGCGAGGCCCGTCTCAAGCACGAGCTGCGTTTACGATGAATTCAGGGGTGCCGCGGGCGGAAGGCAGCGGCCGGCGCCTCAGTGCCAGCCCTGTCCGAGCCGGCCGGTCGAGTGGATGACGATGTTGCCGCAGTCGAGGCAGACGTAGCGGGTCTCGACGCCGCCGCCGAAGATGTCGCCGAGCGGCCCGCTCGACATGATCATGAGCCGCGGATGCGGGGCCGCGGCGCGGCTCTTCAGCATCTGCTCCCGGCACGCCTCGCACGGCTCCTTGGTCGGGGTCAGCCGACGGTGGATCTCGATCATCGGAAGTGAAAGCTGCTCGTTCAAGGTCGCCTTCGGGCCGGCCGATCATGTCCCGGCCGGACTGCATGCCAGGACGGGCGGAGTCGTCAAGGGCGAACTCGTACGGTTGCACCGTTCTGGGTTTCGTGAAACGCAGACGCCACAATCGGCTCGCGGGCCGCTTGGGGAAAGCGGGGGCAACCATGGAGTATCGCAATCTCGGGCGAAGCGGCGTCAAGGTCTCGCCGATCTGCCTCGGCACGATGATGTTCGGCGGACCGACCGACGAGGCGACGGCGGCGCGGATCGTGGCGAGCGCCCGCGACGCTGGCATCAACTTCATCGACACGGCCGACCAGTACACCGACGGCCATTCGGAGGAGATCACCGGCCGCGCCATCAAGGCGAAGCGGGATTGGTGGGTGCTCGCGACCAAGGTCGCAAACCCGACCGGCGAGGGGCCGAACGGCATGGGCCTGTCGCGCCAGTGGATCATGCGGGCCTGCGACGCGAGCCTGAGGCGCCTCGGCGCCGATTACGTCGACATCTATTACCTGCACAAGGAGGACCACGGCACGCCCTTGGCCGAGACCGTGCACGCCATGGCCGACCTCATGAGGGCGGGCAAGATCCGCTACTTCGGAGTCTCGAATTTCCGCGCCTGGCGCGTCGCCGAGATCTGCCGCATCTGCGACGAGATCGGCATCGACCGGCCGGTCGTGTCGCAGCCCTACTACAACGCCATGAACCGGATGCCGGAGGTCGAGCACCTGCCGGCCTGCGGCCATTACGGCCTCGGCGTCGTGCCCTATTCGCCGCTCGCCCGCGGCGTGCTCACCGGCAAGTATTCGCCCGACGTTCCACCGCCGCAGGGCACCCGCGCCGGCCGCCAGGACCCGCGCATGATGCAGACCGAGTGGCGCACGGAATCGCTCGAGATCGCGCAGGAGATCAAGCGCCACGCCGAGGCGCGCGGCATCAAGCCCGGTCAGTTCGCGGTCGCCTGGGTGCTCAACAACCGCCTCGTCACCGGCGTCATCGCCGGCCCGCGCACCGAGGAGCAATGGCAGGATTATCTCGGCGCGCTCGATTACCGCTTCACGGCCGAGGACGAGGCGCTGGTCGACCGCCTCGTGCCGACCGGCCACCCCTCGACGCCCGGCTACAACGACCCGGCCTATCCGATCGAGGGCCGCGTGGCGCGGACGAGCTAGCCGGGGAGGTGATTAGTCTCGCGGCAGGTCCTCCTTCAGCATGTCGTTGTTGATGGCGAACGCCGCCATGGCGCCTTCGCCGGCGGCGACGATCGCGAACTGCACCCGGCGCGAGGCATCGCCGGCGACATAGAGCCCGGCGACTTCGGTGCGCTCGTTCGAACCGGTCTCGACCGTGCCCTTGTCGGTGAGAGCGCAGCCGAGCATGCGGATGAGGTCCGAGCCCTCGCGTTCGCCGTAGTTCAGGAACAGCGCCTCGCGGGCGAGCGGCGCGGCGCCTTCGAGGCGGACGCGCTTCAACCCGCTCGCGTCGCCCTCGAGCCCGGTGACCTTCTCCTCGAGGACGCGGATCGCCTGCGCGTCGAGACGCGCTCGGTCGGCCTCGGAGATGTCCGCCGGGCCGTCGGTGAGGAGGACGAGGTCGCGGCTCCACAGGGTCATCTCGAGCGCGAGGCCGACGCAGCGCTCGCCCGGGCCGTAGACCGCGATCGGCCGGTCGCGGTGCTCCCAGCCGTCGCAATAGGGACAGGTGTAGACGCCGCGGCCGTAGAATTCGGTAAAGCCCGGGATCTCCGGCAGATCGTCGAGGAGGCCGGTGGCGACCAGGAGCTTGCGCGACGACAGCCACGCGCCGCCGGCTTCCAGGACCTCGAACCCGTCGCCGTGGCACCTCGCCTCGCAGATATCGCCGTCGCAAATCTCGACGGTCGGGTAGGCTTTGAGCTGCTCGCGGCCGATCCGGCGCATCTCCGACGGCAGCTCGCCGTCGCGGGTGAGAAAGCCGTGCACCCCGCGCGAGACCGCGTTCCGGGGCTTCCCCGAATCGACGAGGAGGACGCGGCGCCGGCAGCGGCCGAGGATCAGGGCCGCGTTGAGGCCGGCCGGCCCGCCGCCGACGATGATCACGTCGTAGTGGGCCGGCGCGGTGGAGGGACGGGTGGAAGCGGCCATTGGCTTCGGGGGGAGGCGAGGGCGGGGCCCTTAGGAATGGTCGACGATGCCGATGCGTTCCGTTCACGCCGCGCGGCGCCGAGAACGGCCGGCGAGGATCGTCGCCAACGGCACCGGCCTGTACGCCCACGCATCGACCCCGACGTCATGCTGCCGCGGCATGGGTTTCAGCCGCCCATGCGAATGGCCGTGCAGGTTCACGACGCCGCGTCCCATCCTGTTCCAGGTGCGGAACGGGTAATGGCACAACACCAGCGCCGTGCCCTCGACGGTCAGCTCGGCATAGTGCTGCACGCTCGCCCAGGCCGGCTCGCGGATCGTCGCCTCGCCGTCGTTGTTGCCGATGATCAGGTGCTTGACGCCGTTGAGGGCGCCGAGGAGCTCGCCGATCCGCTCCGGCTTGCGGGCTGACGCGAAGTCGCCGAGATGCCAGACCTCGTCGGCGACGCCGACAACCTCGTTCCAGCGCGCGACGAGCGCCGCGTCATGCTCGGCCACCGTCGCGAAGGGGCGGCGGTCGATCCGGATGCCGCGCGGGTCGCCGAAATGCGTGTCCGCGGTGAAGAAGATCAACCGACGAGCGACTGCAGGTCGCCGTCGACCGAGATCGCCTGGCCCGAGACGGTACGGCCGAGCGGCGAGGCGAGGAAGACGATCATGTCGGCGAGCTGCGTCGGCTGCACGAGGTCCTTGATCGAGGCCTGCCGCAGCGCGAGCCCGAGCTGCTCCTCGGGCGAGACGCCGCGCTCCTTCGCCTTGGCGTCGAAGACACGGCGGATGCGGTCGCCCTCGACGATGCCGGGCAGGATGGCGTTGACGCGGATGCCGAACTCGCCGAGCTCCATCGCCCAGGTCTTGGTCACGCCGACGACGCCCCATTTCGCCGCCGAGTAGGGCGAGCGCAGCGGAAAGCCGAACTTGCCGGCCGCCGAGGACAGGTTGGCGATGCTGCCGTTGCGGCTCTTCTTGAGGTGCGGCACCGCAAGGCGCGTGCAGTTGAAATGGCCGGTGATGTCGACGGCGAGGCAGCGGTCCCACTCCGCCGGGTCGATCTCCTCGACCCGCCCCGTCGGCCCGGCGATGCCGGCGTTGTTGACGAGGCAGTCGAGCCCGCCGAGCGCCGAAAGCGTGTCGTCGAACAGCCGCGCGACCTGCGCCCGGTCCGACACGTCGGTCGTCGAGCGCGTGACCTCGGGGTGGTTCTTCGCCAGCGCGTTGAGCGCCGCCTCGTCGACGTCGCAGACATGCACCTTCGCGCCCTCGCGCCGGAAGGCGCGCACGATCTCGAGCCCGATGCCGCCGGCGCCGGCGGTGACGAGCACGCGCAAGCCGTCGATCTGAAGGTCCATGCTGGAGGTTCCGCCCTAGCCCGCACCGGCGGGAACTCGACAAAGCTCCCGTTTTCGGCGAGCGTACCGGCCACCACAGATCACGGCAAGCGCACGCTCAAGCCGGACCCACGGGAAGGAACAGCCAATGTCATCGACGCTCGTCACGCGCCGCACCCTCTTGAAGAGCGCCGCCGGCTCGGCCGCGCTTGCCGGCATCGGCATGCCGGCGGTCGTGACCGCGCAGGCCGACGCCATCCGCATCGGGCATCTGACGCCGCTCACCGGCTTCCTCGGGCCGCTCGGCGAGTACGCCCAGATGGGCGTCAAGCTCGCCCAGGAGGAGGTCAATGCCGCGGGCGGCGTCATGGGGCGCAAGATCGAGCTCGTGATGGAGGATTCGGTCAATCCGCAGACGGCCTCGGCCAAGGCCGAGCGCATCATCGAGCGCGACAAGGTCGCGATGATCATCGGCGAGATCTCGTCCGCCTCGGGGCTTGCCATCGGCCAGGTCGCGAACCGGCTCAAGACCGTGTTCATCAACACCGGCTGCAATTCGGATGCCCTGCGCGGCGTGAGCTGCAACCCGTACATGTTCCACATCGAGGCGGCGAACTCGATGTATGTCGAGGGCGTCGG
>JAJKJG010000111.1 GCA_021154065.1 Methylobacterium sp. | reverse complement strand
TGGGTTCGGGCTCGTCCATGCCTCCATACAGCTGGTTCAGGAACATCTCTTTCGTGAGCGTGCTGCCATTGCGCAAGGCCAGCAGCTCCAGCATGCCATATTCCTTGCCGGTGAGGCTGACCGGACGGCCGGCGATCTCGGCCTGCTTAGCGTCGAGCCGCACCGTCAGATCCCCGCAGGTCACAACGGACTCGGCGTGACCCTCGAAGCGGCGCACGATGGCGTGGATGCGCGCCACCAGTTCGTCCTTGTGAAACGGCTTGGTCAGGTAATCGTCGGCCCCGAAGCCGAGGCCCTTCACCTTGTCCTCGATGCCGGCGAGCCCGGACAGGATCAGGATCGGCGTCTTGACCTTGGCGACTCGCAGCGAGCGCAGGACCTCGTAGCCCGACATGTCGGGGAGGTTCAGGTCGAGGAGGATGATGTCGTAGTCATAGAGCTTGCCGAGATCGACGCCCTCCTCTCCGAGATCCGTCGCGTAGACGTTGAAGTTTTCGGATTTGAGCATCAGCTCGATGCTTTGCGCTACGGCGCTGTCGTCTTCGATGAGAAGTACGCGCATGTCAGGTCCCCAGCCTCGTCCGCGAGCTTTTTGACAAAGCCCTGCCGCTCGCCCGCCGCAGGCCCGCGCCTGAGACAGTCGCCCCTTTTGATCCGACTCGCCACGCTATGACACAATGGTTAACAAACCCTGCTTCACAGGCGCAAGCGTTTGACGCCGAACGTTTCAAAGAACGGCTCAACCCGCTGAATCTGCGAACCCTCTGTGGCCGCCATTTCGTCATGTCGCGGTTCAACGATTTCTCGTAAGCGATTCTTGCGACTCGCGCCTCGCCTGGCCAGCCTCGGCCATGAGCGTGGTTCCTCCAATGTTAAGGAGACCAGTAAACGAAAGATTGATGGGGGAGCCCATCCCCGGCGGAAAACAGATTGACGGACAGGCGGTGCGGGCCAGGTGCGCTCATTCGAGCGCGCGGGCGCGTGCAATCGGCTCCGGCCAGTCCGGGCGCTCTTGGGCGCTGTCCGCTCTAAGCCTTTGACCTTACATCCGAAATTGCATCATCCTGAGCTTGCGTGTCGGCCTGGACCTCCAACGCCGTTGCATTTTTGCTACAGATCGGCGGCTTTTTGCGCGGGGTAAGGAAGATTCAACCCCCGTGAGCGATCGTCATGTCGATTTCGCAGGCATTCCGAGCGGCTCGGGGCTGGTTCGGCGCGTGGAGTTGGTGTGATGAAGTCGCGGGATACGCTTATTCGCCTCAAACGCTTCCAGGTCGATGAAAAGCGGCGGCGCGTCGCGCAGATCGAAATCATGATCGCCGAGTTCGATCGCATGTCGGCGGACCTGGATCGCGAGATCGCCACGGAAGAGCAAAAGGCCGGCATCTCGGACCCGTCCCATTTCGCCTATCCGACCTACGCCAAGGCGGCGCGGCAGCGGCGCGACAACCTGCGCCGCTCAGCGGACGACCTCAAAACGCAGCTTGAAGACGCCAAGGCAGAACTCGGCGAAGCCTTCGAAGAGTTGAAGAAGGCCGAGGTTTTGGAAGACCGGGAGCGGTCGGCGGAGCGCGCCTTGGGCAACGGACGCGACCCGGCGGCGATGAACGAGATCGGCCTCGCCCGCGGAGCGCGGACAAGCCTCTGATGCGGCTGTCGAGTCGATTGTTCGGAGCGACGGGTCGATGGCGCATCCTCTCCCCCAAGGAAAGAGGGTGAGAGGTTACGTTATCCTCTCTCCGAGGGGGCAATTCCTCGCCGCCCCGGATCAAGTCCAGAGCCGACCAGCCCGAACGCAGCTTCGGCGGCGGAAGGACGGAGTCCGCCGCAGAACCGCTCATCAGGCCGGGCGAACCGGATCGCGGCGTCCCCGTTCGCGGTAAAGTAGATAAAGGCCCGACGCGATCACCACGGAGGCGCCGATCAGCGTCCAGCGGTCGGGCACATCGCCGAACACGAGATAGCCGAGGATCGTCACCCAGATGAGCTGGGTGTAGAGGAAGGGCGCGAGGACCGGAGCGGGGGCGCGCGCATGGGCGAGGATGAGAAGCCAGTGCCCGACCGCGCCGAACACGCCCGTCGCCGCCATCATCGATAGGACGAGGAGCGACGGCGTCGACCAGATGAACGGCACGAGCGGCGTCAGCAGCGCCACGCCGGCGAGCCCGGAGTAGAACAAGGTTGTCGCCGAGGAATCGGAGGCGGCGAGAACGCGCGTCGAGATGGCATAAAAGGCATAGCAGGTCGTGCCGAAGACGCAGAGCAGCGCCGCAGGATGCATGCCGGCGCCCGGCCGCGTGATGATCAGGACGCCGACAAAGCCGACCCCGATGGCGGCGAGCCGCCGCGGACCGGCCCATTCTCCAAGCAGCGGTCCCGCGGCCAGCGCGACGAGGAGCGGCGCCGCGAACATGATCGACGTCGTCTGGGCGACTTGCAGATACTGAAGGGCGAAGAAATTGCACACCGTCGAGAGCAGCAGCAGCACGGACCGGCCGGCTTGCAGCCAGGGCCGCCGGGTGCGGGCGAGACCCGGGACGCTCCACGGATTGACGACGAGCGAGACGAGCACCACGCTGGACACATAGCGCGCCCATACCCCTAAGAGAGGGTCCGTCGAGTGGCTGAGCCACTTCGCCGTCGTGTCGAGGCCGGCGAAGCAGATGACCGCCCCGCACATGAGCGCAAGGCCGGCAAGCCGGTTCCGACGCGCCGTCGCAGCGCTGGCCTCTGCGGCTCCGATTGGTCCAGCGTCCATCGTTCCAGAAATTGCGTTCATGCGAAACGACTTACAGCAAAGCGTCCTGGCCAGGGACCCTTAGACCCGCAGGGCACCGTTGCGCGTCGCGCTTGCCTCCGCTTACGATTTGTTGAGACTTCGGCCTCACGTCATGACTGATGTCTCGGCAAGACCGTTTGCGAGCCGGTCGGATCGCGCCGATGGGTTTGAGGGCGGGCCTCTCGCCGCTCGACCAACGCCCGATCGCGGGATATCCGAGAGGAACCAGGGTGACGAGGACACGATGCCCGCCCGCTTCTGGCTCGACCTGACCACCGAAGACGTCCGCGCCGGCGATCGTGGCCGAGCCATCGCGGTGCTGCCGGTCGCGGCGGTCGAGCAGCACGGGCCGCATCTGCCCGTCGGCGTCGATGCCGTCATCGCCGAAGGATACCTCGCCCGCATGGCGGCGCTCATGCCGGACGACCTCGATGTGCTGGTTCTGCCCGTGCAGACCGTCGGGGCGTCGGACGAGCACCGCGCCTTTCCGGGCACGCTGACGCTCTCGCCCGAGACCGCGATCCGAGCCTGGACCGAGATCGGCGAAAGCGTGCGCCGCGCCGGCGTTTTCAAGCTGGTCATCGTCAGCTCCCATGGCGGCAACAGCGCCGTGATCGACATCGTGGCGCAGAAGCTTCGGGTGGGTCACGGCATGCTGGTCGTGACCACCGGATGGCGTCGCGTCGGTTATCCGGAGGGTGTGTTCACGGATGAAGAATTGCGGCACGGCATCCACGCCGGCGCCGTCGAGACCTCGCTGATGCTCGCCTTCCAGCCTGGCGCGGTGCGGATGGACCGCGCCAAAAACTTTGCGCCGCGCACGATCGGGATGGAACGGGATTTTACGCATCTGCGCGCCGCGCGGCCCGCGGGCTTCGCCTGGATGGCTCAGGACCTTCATCCCGAGGGCGCGATGGGCGACGCGACGCAAGCCTCGGCGGAAAAGGGCGAGGCTTTGGCGGACTTCGGCGCGCGCGCCTTCATCGCTCTGTTGCGCGATGTCGATCGCTTCGCGCTCGACGCGACTTGACCGCGCGCGAGCGGTGGGTCGACACGCCTTTTCCTGATGCCGCCGGAAGCTCTTTCTCGTAGCGCCAGGCGGCCCCGCCGTCCTCGTAATACTCCTCGATACGATCGATGCGATTGTAGCCCATCGCTTCATAGAGATTTCGCGCGGCCGCGTTGTCCTCGCGCACTTCAAGGCGCAAGCGCGCGCCGCCGTGCGCCGCAGCCTCGGACTCGGACGCCGCCAGCAAACGCTTGCCGACGCCCATTCCCGTCGCGGCGGGCGCGACGGCGATCGAGCCGAGATGCGCGGTCGCGGAACCGCGCCGACGGAGGATCATGGCGTAGCCGGCCGTCCTGTCCGCCATCCCGGCCACTAGAAGGCTGATCGTCGGCGATCGGACTGCGTGCTGGAACGAGCGGCGCTCCAGACGGTCGGTCTCGAACACCGTCTGTTCCAGCGCGAGCAGCGCATCGACATCCGCCGGTTCGGCGGGCCGGATCACCAAGTCCCCGCGCGGCTCGGCCCCGTTGCGGCTCACTCGGCTGTCCACGGGTAGGTCCACGTCTCGGTGAGCGTCCTGCCGCCGGCGCGCAGGAAGGCCCGCAGATCCGTTGTCTGCCCCGCCTCAAGCTTCACGTCGAAGGCGGCCCGGAAGCCGCGCGTGTGCGGATTGGGGACCACGAAGGTATGCGTGATGCGGCCGGCGGAGGCGCTCGGCACCACCTGCACCAACGCGGGGTCGCCGAGGTAGAATTCCAGGTCGCCGCCCGCGAAATCGATCAGGAAGCGGCGCGTGGTCGGATCGCCGGGCTCCGCCGATCCGCTCGCACGCGCGGGCGTTTGGAAGGTGTTCACGACCTTGCCGCCGGGATGCATGTCGTCGGTCGAGCCGATGGCGCTCATGCGATAGCCTAAGGCGATCTCCTGGCCGGGTTCGTAGGGCTGCTTCGGCGTCCAGTAGGCGACGATGTTGTCGTGGGTCTCGTTCGCGGTCGGAATCTCGACCAGTTCGACGCGGCCCTCGCCCCAAGGACCGGTCGGCTCGACCCAGTAGCCGGGCCGCCGGTGATAGACCGCTTCGAGGTCTTGATACGACTCGAAGCTGCGGTCGCGCTGCATCAGCCCGAAGCCGCGCGGATTGTTGTCGGAAAAGCCCGAGATCCACTTCCGGGGCAGGTTGCGGATCGGCCTCCAGATCCATTCGCCGGCTCCCGTGTGGATCATCAGGCCGTCTGAGTCGTGAAACTCGGGCCGGAAGTCGTCCGTCGGGTGACGGTCGTTCTCGCCCTGGAAATACATCGAGGTCAGCGGCGCGACGCCGACCGACGTGATCGACCGGCGCGGAAAGAGCGTGACGCCGATGTCGAGCGTTGTCTCGGAGCCGGGGTAGATCTCGAAACGGTAGGCGCCTGTGGTCGACGGTCCGTCAAGGAGCGCATAGACGATGGCCCGGTCGGTGGCCCCCTGGGGGATCTCGACCCAGAATTCGCGGAAGACCGGAAATTCCTCGGGATCTTTGGCCTCCTTCGCCTCGACATTGAGCGCCAGCCCCCGCGCCGAGAGGCCGTAGCGCTGATCGCGCCCGAGGAAGCGGAAGTAGCTCGCCCCGAGAAACGCGATGACCTCGTCGAACACGCGCGGATTGTTCAACGCGTAATGGAGACGAAAGCCAGCAAAGCCGAGATTCACCGGCAGGGGACGTTCGATCTTGGTGCGGCCGTAGTCGAAAAGCTGCGGCTGGTAGGGCACGGGCGTCGGCACGCCGTCGCGGATGACGTTCACGGTCACGGGGCGGGTGTAGAGGAACCCGAGGTGGAACATCTGCATCCGGAACGGGCCGCCGGCGCTGCCGAGAAGCGCGCGCTCGGGCCGAAAACGGATGTCGCGGTAGGCGTCGAAGTCGAGCCGGTTCAGCGGCTCCGGAAGAGGAGGAACTGCCGCATCGAAGGGCGCGCCGGCCAGGTCGCGCGCCCGGCGCACCACGTCCTCGTAGCGGAACGGGGTCGGCGCCGGCGCAGCGCCCTGTTGGGCGAAGACGGGGCCGGCGGAGAGGCTTAAAGCGCCTCCGAGGAGGGTGCGGCGGGACAAGCGAAGCATGGCAGGGCACAGGTAAGGACGCGCTCGCGACAAGGCAACTCAGACAGGCCGGAACGTGCTCGGACGGTCGTGAAGACTGCCGCGGATCGCCCTTCACCCCTGATTTTTCTCACGTGCCTTGACCCCCATGTGGCGAATTCGTCACATCCCTTCGTCCCCTGGGGAAAACGCGTCAAATCCCTTGCGATTCAAGGTTGCCGATCGTATCTAGGTCTTGCCCAATTTCGCACGTGCCTGTGGCCGCGTGCTGGTCGGTGGGCATCCGGACAAGAGGCCGGACAGCCGCCAGGGACATGGGTCCGCTCTTGGGGGATGGATATCCCCAAGGCTAGGACTCCGGCGCAAGCCGTGTCCCGAACAACGGCCGGCAGCCGGAGGCGAAACCGGCGAACCCCGCTCTCCACGGGGGACGCAGCTTAAAGCAACGACGGAGCGGGCTTTTTTGGTCTCAGCCGGTTTCCAAATCCGGCGGCTGAAGAGGCTTGTCCATCTTGCCCGGCGTGCGGTTGGGGTGCTCCCCATCCAAACAAAGGCAGCTTCTCGGGCGAAGAGCCCATCGACGCTC
>JAJKJG010000110.1 GCA_021154065.1 Methylobacterium sp. | reverse complement strand
TGCCGGGTGGCGCGCCGATTGTCGCGCCAGGGACCGGGAGGCGGGAAACCCTCGAGACCCCGCCCTGCGAAGGCGGGCTCGAGCGCCGCGTCAACCCGGGCCCGCGGTAAGGCGCGCCCGGACCGCCGGCTCGGATCGGTCCCGGCCTCTCGCGAAGCCGAAGCTTTTCCTTGCCGATGCCGCCCCACGTCACGACGCCTCATGAGCGCGCCCCTCTGCCGGGCGGGACGGGCGAGACATAGGACGGAGTTCCGAACGTGTCAAGGACTGTTTTCGGAGATCATAACCTTTTTTCCGGCTGGCGTAACGAAGAACGCGTTCCCTTCCAAAACAAAAGGTGATGGTGAGGTGGTGCGGTTTCGTAGCCTATGTGAATGCAAACTTCGCGCCGGTCAGGGCATCAGACCCGCATCGCCGGCAGACGCCCTGGGCGCCGGAGACTGAGAGCAACGCGCGCTCCCGCCTGACGGAGCGCCGCAAATGCCTCGTTATTTCTTCCATATCATCGATGGCAACGAGTACCCTGACACCGAAGGCACGGTGTTAGCGAACCCCGACGCGGCCCGCGCCGAAGCCATCGTCGTCTCAGGCGAGATGCTGAAAGACCTGGGCGGCGAGTTCTGGGGCAACGGCGAATGGCAAGTCCGGGTCGAGGACGAAGCCGGCAATAAAGTATGCGCTCTCACCTTTTCGGCTGACCGCTCTTAGGCCGCTGCCTATGCCGCTCGCCGGGCTTACCCATGTAATTGCAACGCCTTGGCAACTCGCGCATTGACGCGCGATGCCTCGCTTCTTCTTCAACGTCCGTGACGGCAAGGGCTTCCCGGACGCCGAAGGCGTCGAGTTCGCCGACGCCAGCGCCGCCTGCGGCGAGGCGGTGACGTTAGCGGGCGAGATCCTAAGAGACGTGAACGGCAAGATGTCCGAAGGCGGCGATTGGCGACTGGATGTCAGCGATGCTGCAGGTAACCGGGTTTGCTCGCTCAGGTTTTCCGTGACTCGGCCGTAGCCGCCGAGAAGCCTGGCTCACCGGCCGGGCCAGTTTCACCGACTGCGTTGCGAGGCATTCAGGCAATCCCGCTCCCGAATATCGGCTACGGCATGCACACATCTGTCCGGCGGCATTCCTCCTCCCCCACAAGGGGAGAGGGGAGGTGCGCACGCACGCAGTTGTGTGCATCCTGTAGCGAATATCGGCAGAGGGCCGGCAAGCCCGTCTCCTCAGCACACCTCGACGGCCAGCAGTTCCTGCACGGCCGCAAACAGCGCGTCGAAATGGTCGATGACGCGGTCCGGCCCGTGCTCGCGGATCGGCCGGTCCGGGTAGCCGAAGCTGACGCAGATGACCGGGATGCCGGCGGCCTTCGCGGCGGCGACGTCCGAATAGCTGTCGCCGACCATCACCGCCCGGCGCGGATCGCCGCCGGCGCGCGCGATCGTCATCGTCAGGTGGCGCGCGTCGGGCTTGAACCAGGGGAAGGTGTCGCGGCCGCAGATCGTCGCGAAGCGCTCGGCGACCCCAAGGGCGCGAAGCAGCTTGACCGAATGCGCCTCCATCTTGTTGGTGCAGATCGCGAGCCTGAAGCCGTCACGCTCGAGCCGGTCGAGGGCATCGAGAGCGCCCGGGTAGAGGCGCGTCTCGACGCACAGATTGTCGAAGTAATGGGCGATGAAGCGCCGGTAGAGCTCCTCGATCAGCGCCGGCGTCGGCTCGCGCCTTGCGACCTCGAACCCGCGCTCGAGCAGGCCGCGCCCGCCGGCCGAGATCATGTCGCGCGCCGCCTCGATCGGCAGCGGCGCCACGCCCTCCTGGCCGAGGATCACGTTCAGCGTCGCGACGAGGTCGTGGGCCGTGTCGGCGAGCGTGCCGTCGAGGTCGAAGACGGCGATCGGAGCGGTGGTCATTCGGTCTCGCTAGGCAGCGGCGTGGACGGGATCAAGGCGGGGCCCGGTGCTATCCTCCCCCTGATTCGGTTAATCGAGGCTGGAGGCTTTCATGCAACAGTCGGGACGGGCCGCCGCCGCGGCGCTCCTCGCGGCCGGCCTTTGCGCCGGGCACGCCAAGGCCGCCGCCTACGACTTCGTCCCGGCGCCCCAGACCGACCTCAACCGCGTCTACCGGATCGACAAGGTCACGGGCGAGGTGATCTCGTGCCAGTACGGCCTGCAGGAGGGCACGGTCGGGGTGACGCTCTGCTTTGGCGCCGGCGAGGGCGCCGGTCCCCAGCCGGCGGGCGAGTACGGGCTCATCGCATCGAAGCACGAGCGCGAGGCCGGCGTCTTCCGGGCGAACTTCCGCACCGGCGACGTCAGCGTCTGCTACGTGCTCGAGGAGAAGGTCGTGTGCACGCCCCAGACCGGCCCGTCCGCGGAGAGCGGCGCCGCGGCGCCGCGCGCGCCGCTGGCGGCTCCCGGGCCCGGGCGTCCGCAGGCGCCTGGCCCCGGCACGACGCGGCCGCAATAGCTTCCGCCGCCGGGCGCTCGGCTGTAAGAGGCGGGAATGAACCCTGAGTTGCCACCGGCCATGCGGCGAGATCCGTGAGCGCCGACGCCCTCAAGCGCGCCGCTGCCGAGCGCGCCGTCGGGCTCGTGCGCGACGGCATGAAGCTCGGGCTCGGCTCCGGCTCGACGGCAGCCGCGTTCGTGTCGTTGCTGGCCGACAGGGTGAGGGCCGGCCTCGCCGTCGTCGGGGTTCCGACCTCCGAGCAGACGCGGGATCAGGCCGAGCGCGAAGGCGTGCCGCTGGCGACGCTCGACGAGATCCCGGAGCTCGACCTCACCGTCGACGGCGCCGACGAGCTCGACGACGAGCTGCGCCTGATCAAGGGCGGCGGCGGCGCGCTCCTGCGCGAGAAGATCGTCGCCGCGGCGAGCCGGCGCATGATCGTCATCGCCGACGGGGGAAAGCGCGTCGAGCGGCTCGGGCGCTTCCCGCTGCCGATCGAGGTCGTGCCGTTCGGCCTCGCGGCGACCCGCGCCGCCGTCCGCAAGGCGATCCGCGAGGCGGGCTCGGACGGCGAGCTGCGCCTCAGGACGGCCGCGACCGGGCAGCCCTTCCTGACCGATGGCGGCCACTGCATCCTTGACGCGGCGCTCGGCAGGATCGATGCACCGGAACGTCTCGCCGCCGCGCTCGCCGCAACGCCGGGCGTCGTCGAGCACGGGTTGTTTCTCGGGCTTGCCTCCGGCGCGATCCTCGCGACCGAGAGCGGCCTTGTCGAACTCGGTCGGGTCTGACCGAAGCTTACCTCCTGGAGCCCTGCCGCATGTCGATCTTCCTCCGCCTCGCCGCGCCTCTTGCGGCGCTCGTGCTCTCGGTCAGTGCCGCCGGCGCGCAGCAGGCCGCGCCGCCGCCGGCTCAGAATGCCGCGCCGACGCCCGCCCCCTCGCACCTCGCCGCGGCGCGCGAGGTCGCCGTCAGCTCCGGCATCGTGCGCTCGATCGAGGTGATCCCGCCGCAGCTCTACGAGCGCATCCGGGAGCAGCTCGTCGCCCGGCCGGAACTCACGAAGGACCTGAACGAGGTCATGGAGGCCCTTCGGCCCGAGATGGACCTGCAGAAGCAGAAGATCGTCAACGACATCGCCCTGATCTACGCCCAGGCCTTGACGGAAGCCGAGCTCAAGGACGTGATCGCGTTCTTCAAGTCGCCGTCGGGCAAGAAATACGTCGAGAGCCAGCCCGTCGTGCTCGACGAGATGGTCCGCGAGATGCAGCTGTGGAGCCAGGACCTCGCCGAGTACGTGATGGTGCGGATCCGCGCCGAGATGCAGAAGAGGGGCTTCCAGCTGCAGTGAGCCGATTCGACGCCGGTTGAGAGCGCGGGCTCGCGCGGGTTATTTCGCCAACCCGACCGATCGCAGCGCGTCGGCGACGCGGGCCTGCTCGGCAGCGAGGAAGGCGGCGAAGAGGTCGGCCGGGAGATAGGCGTCCCGCCAGCCCTTCTGGCGGATGATGTCGTCCCAGGCCGGCGACTTCACCATCTCCTCGAAGGTGCGCGACAACGCCGCACGCTCCGCCGGGCCGAGCCCGCCGGGCGCGAGCACGGCACGCCAGTTCGCGAGCTCAAGCTCGATCTGCTGCTCCTTGAGGGTCGGTGCGTCGAGCCCGTCGAGGCGGCGCGGCGCGGTGACGCCGATCACCCTGAGCTTTCCCGCTTTCACCGGCTCCTCGAGCTGGCGGGGGCTCGCGATCACGACGCCGACCTGGCCCTCGAGCGCAGCGTTGATCATCTCTCCGGCGCCGAAGAACGGCGCGTAGGCGATGCGGCCCGGGTCGCCGCCGATGGCTCTCGTGAACAGGGCCGCGAGGATGTGGTCGACGCTGCCGACCTGTCCGCCGGCCCACGTCACCTTCGCCGGGTCGGCCCGCATCGCGGCGCCAAGATCGGCCGCGGTCGCGATCGGCGATTCGGCCGGCACGGCGATGGCGAAATACTCGGCCGTCAGCCGGGCGACGGGAGCCGCATCGGCGAGCGTCGCCCCGGCCTTGCCGCGCACGAGCGCGCCGAGCATCGACAGTCCGACGACGATGACGCGGTTCGGCTCGGCGCCGTTTTCCTTGACGAAACGGGCGAATCCCGCGGCGCCGCGCCCGCCGGGGTCGTTCGCGACCGCGACGCTGCGGGCCGCGCCGCCGTCGAGAAGCGCCTGCTCGATCGCGTGCGCGGTCTGGTCCCAGGCGCCCCCGGGTGCGGCCGGCACGGTGATCTTGAGATCGATCTGAGCAAGCGCGGACGTGGCGAGAACGGCGCCCGCGGCGGCCGGCAGCGCGTGGCGCCACATCAACCGAATGAAGGCGTGACCGATGATGCTCCTCCGGCGACGCGGCTGGGGCGATGTCCGGAGCGCGCCGATGCGAGCCTTCCCGGTTCCGTGGCCGACAGCATACCAAGAGTTTTCCCGGCCCGCACCTTACGCCTTTGTGGATCGGACGCCATGGCTTAGACGGGACAAGGTTAGCGCCAGCATGTCCGCCGTTTCGTCTCCCATCTCGCCCTCGCGCCCCGGCACCCTGGCGCTGTGGCATGCCGCCGCGATCGTTCTCGCGACGATGCCGCTGGTCATGGCGATCGCCCACCGCTCGGCGCCGCTGGTCATCGTCCTCGCGACGGTGCCGGCGCTTGCGGCCGCGGCCGTCGAGCGCCGGCTCGGCGCCATGCGGCGCGACGTCGCCGCCGTTCTCTCGACCCCGCTCGGGATCGCGTCCATCGCCTTCCTCCTCTTTGCCGCTCTCTCGATCGCCTGGAGCCCGGACCCGAAGGCCTCGTTGCAGGGCTTCCTCGAGTTCGTTGTGCCGATCTCAGGCGTCCTGGTGCTGGCGCTGACGCTCCCCGGGCGCACGCCCCGCTTCGTGTTCACGGTCCTTGCCGCAACTGTCATCGCCGCCTGCGTGCTCATGCTCTTCGAACTCTGGAGCGTGATGGCGCTGCGCCGCGCGCTTGGGATGCGCTGGAACACCTTCATCTACAATCGCCCGGCGCTGACGCTGCTCGTGCTCGCGCCGCCGCTGCTCTGGGGGCTCGTGGCGGAGGGCCGGCGCCGGCTCGCAGCCGCGGTCGCGGTCGTCACCGCCGCAGCGATCGTCGCCTCCGACAGCGGCGCGGCGACGCTCGGGCTCCTCGTCGGGGCGGCGGCCTATCTCGTGGCGCGCTGGCGACGCCAGGCGGCGCTCGCCGTTGCCGCGGCGGGCATCGTCGCGGCGGTGGCGCTCGCGCCGATCGCGGGCGAGCTCGCGCAGGGCGCGTTGCCGGCGGCCGCGCACGAGAAGCTCAGGGGCTCGAGCTCGCAGGCGCGGGTCGACATCTGGCGCAGCTTCGGCGCCGCCGTGCCGCAGCAGCCTTGGCTCGGCGCCGGCTTCTCGCCCGGGCCGTCATTCCCGCGAAGCGCCGGGGCGCGGCGCGTCGACCCTGCCTTCGCGACGCTGCTCGTCGTCGGGCATCCGCACAACGGCGCGCTTCAGATCTGGACCGAGCTCGGCGCCGTCGGCGCTTGCCTCGCGCTCGCCGTGCTCGGACTGGTGCTGCGCCTCCTTGCGACCCTGCCCGACGAGATTTTCGCGCCCGGCCTCGCGCTCCTTGCGGCGGCCGTGTCCGTGTCGCTCGTCGGCCACGGGCTCTGGCAGGGGTGGTGGGCGGCGGCGATCGGCGCCGCGATCGTTTTCTTCCGCATCGGTCCGCAAGACCGGAAGGTGGGCGTGCCATGAGCGATTTCGATGTCGATCTCTTCGTGATCGGCGGCGGCTCGGGGGGCGTCCGCGCCGCCCGCATCGCCGCCGGCTACGGCGCGGCCGTGATGCTCGCCGAAGAGTACCGCATGGGCGGCACCTGCGTGATCCGCGGCTGCGTGCCGAAGAAGCTGCTCGTCTATGCGAGCCGCTACAAGGACGAGTTCGAGGACGCCGCCGGTTTCGGCTGGAGCGTGCCCGAGGCGCGCTTCGACTGGGCGACGCTGATCCGCCACAAGGACGCCGAGATCGCGCGACTCGAGAACGTCTACCGCTCCAACCTCGTGAGCGGCGGGGTCGAGATCCTCGACAGCCGCGCCGTGATCGAGGACGCGCATACGGTGCGGATCGCGAAGACCGGGGCGCGCGTTCGGGCCCGCACCATCCTGGTCGCGACCGGCGCCCACCCGACGCTCGAGCCGCCGATCCCGGGCGGCGAGCTCGGCGTCACCTCGAACGAGGTGTTCCATCTCGGGCGCTTGCCGGAGCGCATCCTGATCATCGGCGGCGGCTACATCGCGGTCGAGTTCGCCGGCATCTTCTGCGGCCTCGGCAGCCGCGTGACGCTGCTGCACCGCGGCGACAAGCTCCTGCGCGGCTTCGACGAGGACATCCGCTCGAGCCTCGGCGAAGCCTATGCCCGGCGCGGCATCGACCTGAGGCTCGGCCGCACGGTCGAGCGGCTCGAGCGGCGCGGCGATGCGATCGCGGCGATTCTCTCCGACGGGGCGGAGCTCGTCGTCGACGAGGTGCTGGCGGCGATCGGCCGCCGGCCGAACACCGCCGGCCTCGGGCTCGAAACCGCCGGCCTCGAGGTCGACCGCGCCGGCGCGATCCCGGTCGACGGCTGCTCGCGGACGCTGACGCCCTCGATCTACGCCGTCGGCGACGTCACGAACCGCGCCAACCTCACCCCGATCGCGATCCGCGAGGGCCACGCCTTCGCCGACACCGTGTTCGGCGACAAGCCGACGATCGTCGACCATTCGCTGATCCCGACCGCGGTCTTCTCGACGCCCGAGATCGGCGTCATCGGCATGAGCGAGGCGACGGCCCGGCTGCGCGGCGAGGTCACGGTCTACAAGACGAGCTTTCGGGCCATGAAGGCGACGCTGTCCGGCCGCGACGATCGCGTCTTCATGAAGCTCATCGTCGACGCCGCCTCAGACAAGGTGCTCGGCGTCCACATCATGGGGGAGGGCGCGGGCGAGATCATCCAGGCGGTCGGCATCGCCGTCACGATGGGCGCGACGAAAGCCGATTTCGACCGCACCATCGCGGTGCACCCGACGGCCTCGGAAGAGCTCGTCACGATGCGCACGCCGTTCGTGGTGAAGCACCCGCAGGCGGTGGGGTGACCGCCCCGCCTGCCGGCGTATAATGACAATCGGCCATCGGGAGTAACAGATGAAGGTTCACTGGCAGAACGTGGCCTCGTCATTTCTGGATCAACTGGCACCTTGGGACCGTGAGCGGATAACCGAGGCGGTGCACGCAGCCTCGGAGGAGTGGGATCGCCTCCCTCCCTCGCTCCTCCGGGCGATGCCCGCGCCCGAAAGGCCCAAGAACGAGCAGGTCCATGTTTTACGAGTCGGCCGGGAATACCGCATCTTCCTGCGGCGGGAGCAGGATCGCATCATCGTGCTGGACATCGCACGCCGCAGCCAGCTGGAGGCGCTGAAGCCGAGGCTCTTGAAGGGAGCAGGCTCGTTCTAAATGCGCAGCCTCGAGGCGATCGAGCCGGATCCGGCCCGCCTGCGGCGAGAGCTGGATGAGCTGGAGCAATTCCTGTCGACGGGCGCACCGCTGAAGGAGCGTGAGCACGTCGCCCCCTTCTTCAAGCAGCGCGCCCAGCTGGCGGCGGCCCTCGGCTTCGCATGCAACGAAGTCCAATATGTCGATCGTTTTGCGATCGAGCTCGGCCTCTTCGGGGACTTCGCGTGCGACGTGGCGAGCGGAGACAGCGACGCCAACGCATTCACGCTCGTCGAATTCGAGAGCGCGGAGCCGTACACCATTTTTGCGCGTGCGAAGCCCGGGAGCGTGCGCAGTTGGGCGCCGCGGTTCGAACATGGGTTCTCGCAACTCGTCGATTGGGTTTGGCGGCTTCAAAGCGAGGGTTCGGGCGAGCCGCTTCGCCGAATCTTCGGCAACAATTCTCCGCACCTGCATCTGCTGCTCGTGATCGGACGCCGCGCCGACCTGAAGGAGGACGATTACGATCGCCTCAGGTGGCGATCGCGCAACGTTTCGGTCGCCGGCTACACGATGAGCTGCTGGACGTTCGACGACGTCTTGTCCACTCTTCGCCGACGTCTGGCGTACATGGAGGAAAATCCGACTCCCTAGAAGCCGTGTATTCAGCCGGCGCCGACCCTGTCTCCTCGAAGGCTTTCACCCTTGATCAGGGATAGCTCCCACCAGAGAGCCCCATGCCCATCATCACCTACCTGACCCACATCCGCTTCGGCGACGGCACCCTCGGCGAGCTGCCCGAGGACCTCGCGGCGCTTGGGATCCGGCGGCCGCTCGTCGTCACCGACAAGGGCATCGTCGCGGCGGGGCTCGTCGAGCGGCTGTTCGACGTCGTGTCCTCCGACAACCGGCGTCTCGTCTTCGACGACGTGCCGACGAACCCGACCGAGGAGGCGGCGCTTCAAGCCGTAAAGCTCTACCGCGACGAGGACTGCGACGGGCTGATCGCGCTCGGCGGCGGCTCGGCGATCGATCTCGCCAAGGCGGTCGGGCTGCTTGCGACCCATCCGGAGCCGCTGTCGCAATATGCGATGGTCGAAGGCGGCGTCGCGCGGATCACGCCGAAGGTCGCGCCGCTCATCGCGATCCCGACCACGTCGGGAACCGGCAGCGAGGTCGGCCGCGGCTCGGTCATGAATCTCTCCGACGGGCGCAAGCTCGG
>JAJKJG010000109.1 GCA_021154065.1 Methylobacterium sp. | reverse complement strand
TGAACGACAGTCGGGCCCGTGCTGGCCGGCTGCCCCTGCGGAGCGGGTTGCGCCGGCTGCGCGGGCTGGGCCGGTTGCGCCGGCTTCTGCTGCTGGCGTTGCTGCGCTTGCGCCGAGGTCAGCATCGGCACGCCAATGCCGAGCGTAAAGCCGACGGCCGCAAGCCCGATTGCCCCCCGCAAGCGCGCGAGACGAGTTGCAAATGACATGTCGTGATCCTTCCTGGTCGACAGGTTGAAGGCGCAAAGCGGCCGGACCGCAGCGCTGGAAGCGAGATTGGTTATCTTTGGCGCGTTGCATCCTCACCGAATGCGGCGAAGAGATGACGCAAGTCGCCCCTTTACCGCCTCGCGACAGCGCTTTCCAGCGCCGAAACCCACTTTGGAGATGGTAAGGTTACGCCAAGCATCACGAACCGAAGCTCGGCCCGAATGGATCGCCGCTTGAGACCATGTTTCAAACAAATCGCCCTGGCCTTGGCCGGCGTGCTCGCGGCGGCGCCTGCGCCCGCGACGGAGGCGGCCCGGCACGGCCTCGCGATGCATGGCGCGCCTGCACTTGCGCCCGCTTTTCAGAATTTCCCTTACGTGAACCCGAACGCCCCGAAAGGCGGCCGCCTTTCGATTGGCGTCCAGGGCACCTTCGACAGCCTCAATCCGTTTCCTGTGAAGGGCCTCACCGCTGCGCATGGCGTCGCCGGTCTCGTCACCGAGCCGCTGATGCGCCGCTCGCTCGACGAGCCGTTCACCCTGTATCCCTTGATCGCTCGCGCTGTGGAGATGCCGGAGGACCGCGGCGCCGTGACTTTCCTGCTCGACGAGAGGGCCGCCTTTGCGGATGGCCATCCCGTCACGTCCGAGGACGTGCGGTTCTCTTTCGATCTCCTCAGAACCAAGGGACGCCCGAACTACCGGAACTCATACGACAAGGTCGCCAAGGTCGAGACCCCTGACCCGCACACAATCCGGTTCGACTTGAGCGATGCGGGTGATCGCGAGCTGCCGTTGATTCTGGGTCTGATGCCGATTTTGCCAAAGCACGCGGTCGATCCCGAGACGTTCGAGGCCAGCACGTTTCATCCCCTGCTCGGTTCGGGGCCCTACGTCATCCAGGCGGTGAACCCAGGCGAGAGCATCACCTATCGCCGCAACCCAGCCTATTGGGGGGCCGATCATCCCGCCAATCGCGGAACCTACAACTTCGACGAAATCCGTTACGACTATTATCGCGATGCCAACTCGCTCTTCGAGGCGTTCAAGGCGGGCCTTTACGATTTCCGGATCGAGACGGACCCGACCCGTTGGCTGACCGGCTACGACATCCCCGCCGTCCGCGAGGGTCGCATCGTGCGCGAGGAGCTGCCGAACCGCCTCCCCAAGGGCATGGCGGGTTTCGTCTTCAACACCCGCCGCTCCACCTTTGAAGATGTCCGCGTGCGCGAAGCGCTCGGCTTCCTGTTCGATTTCGCCTGGGTCAACAAGAACCTGTTCGGCGGCGTCTATCGCCGCACGGCCAGCTATTTCGACGAGTCCGACCTGTCCGCGCACGAACGGCCAGCCGACACGAAGGAGCGCGCGCTTCTGGCGCAGTATCCGGATGCCGTCCGCGCCGACATCCTCGAAGGCCGCTGGGAGCCGCCCGCCTCGGACGGATCAGGGCGGGACCGGGACCTGGCGCGCCGCGCCATCGCGCTCCTCTCCGGAGCGGGCTATGAGCGCGTAGGGGATGGAGTTCGCAACCGCGCCACCGGCGAGCCGCTCGCGTTCGAGATCATGGTCGTCTCGCGCGACCAGGAGCGCATCGCGCTGAACTTCGCCCAAAGCCTGAGCCGGATCGGGGTTGCGGCTCGCGTGCGGCTGGTGGACAGCGTTCAATACGAACGTCGTCGGCAACGCTTCGACTTCGACATGATGATCGCGTCGTGGCCGGTCTCCCCCTCGCCCGGCAACGAACAGTTCTTTCGCTGGGGTTCGGCGTCGGCCGATCGCGAGGGCTCGTTCAATTTTGCCGGCGTCACGTCGCCAGCCGTCGACGGCATGATTCAGGCGCTTCTCGCGGCCGAGCAACGGGACGACTTCGCGGCCGCCGTCCGCGCTCTCGACCGCGTCCTCCTGTCAGGGTTCTATGTTGTTCCACTTTATCATCTGCCGAACCAGTGGATCGCGCACGACGCGCGCGTGAAACGACCGGCGGAGGTTCCGCTTCTCGGACCCCTGATCGAGATTTGGTGGCGCGAAAGCCGCTAATCCTCACCGCGGGCCGGGGCGGACCGCGGAATGCCGATCCGGCGTTGAGGAACGGGCGCGAACGTCATCGCAATTGTCGCGATTCCTGCATCCATTGAATCACCATGAAACCACTCAGCGGGGCATGCGTTAGAAGGCTTTGGCTTGGCCGTGGGTTTGTGCGAGGTAGGCGTATGGATGCGTTTCAGAAAGTCCTTGTCGTTGATGACGGTGAGCGCACGGCCGCCCGGGCGCTGTCGGCCGAGCTTGCGGAGCTTGGCTTCGCGAGCGTGACCGCTTCGCTCGAAGCGACCGAAGACGTCCTCGCCGTCATCCCACGACCATCGGCCATCCTGCTGCAACTGCCGAACGGCAAGGGCAGCCTCAGCTACCATTCCTTTATGGAGCTTGCCGAGCGTCTACGGGCCGATAACTCCGGCATCCCTGTCATCCTGGTCGATTCCTCCGCTCCGACTCACCCCGGCGGCTATGCGTCCGTTCTCCAAAATCGGTTCGGCGCACGAGCGCTCGCGAAGCCTGAGCTTTGAAGCTGACGACATTCCGGGACGACTGTCATTCCGGGGCGACGCGAAGCGTCGAGCCCGGAATGACAGCGGTGCCGACCCCATTTTCCTGAGCTACCCTATCAAGCAGCCTGTTTGCGTTCGGCGATCCGCGCCAGATGGCGCAGGATTCCAGCGGTCGTCTTGAGGCGCTCGTCGAGATCCTCGACATCCCGGACGAACACGATCTTCATATCCGGACGCACCTTCGCGAACGAGCCCTGCTCCGCCACATACGACACGAGCCCGGCCGGGTTGGCGAAGGCGTTGTCGCGGAAGGACACGATGATCCCCTTCGGGCCGCCGTCAACCTTCGCGATGTTGGCGCGCCGGCAGAGCACTTTGATCGCCATGATCTTCAGAAGCTGCGCGACCTCGGTCGGCAACGGACCGAAGCGGTCGATCATTTCGGCCCCGAAGGCATCAATCTCGGCATCGGTTTCAAATCCAGCTAAGCGACGGTAGAGGCCCAGCCTGAGCTGGAGGTCCGACACGTAGCTCTCTGGGATCATCACCGGCGCGCCGATGGCGATGGTTGGCGACCACTGCTCCTCCACGGTCTCCTCGACGCCGGCTTTCAGCGCCGAGACAGCCTCCTCCAGCATCTGCTGATACAGCTCGTACCCCACTTCCTTGATATGCCCGGACTGCTCGTCGCCGAGCAGGTTGCCGGCGCCGCGGATGTCGAGGTCGTGCGAAGCGAGCTGGAAACCTGCGCCGAGCGTATCGAGCGATTGCAGCACTTTGAGCCGCCGCTCGGCTTGCACGGTCAGCGTCCGGTTCACCGGCATCGTGAACAGGGCGTAGGCGCGCGTCTTGGAACGCCCGACCCGGCCCCGCAGCTGGTAAAGCTGCGCCAGGCCGAACATATCGGCCCGGTGGACGATCAGCGTGTTGGCGGTCGGGATGTCGAGGCCGGATTCGATGATCGTGGTCGAAAGCAAAATGTCGAACTTGCCCTCGTAGAACGCCGTCATCACGTCTTCGAGCTGGCCCGCCGCCATCTGGCCATGCGCGATGGCGACTTTGGTCTCGGGCATCTCCTTGTCGAGAAAGCTCTTAACTTCGCCAACATCCTCGATGCGCGGCACGACATAGAACGCCTGCCCACCCCGATAACGCTCGCGCAGCAGCGCCTCGCGGATGCTCAGCGGATCAAACGGCGTCACGAACGTGCGCACCGTCAACCGGTCAACCGGAGGCGTCGCGATTATCGAGAGTTCGCGCACGCCGGTCAGCGCCAGTTGCAGGGTGCGCGGGATCGGGGTCGCCGTGAG
Source organism: Methylobacterium sp. (assembly GCA_021154065.1). Next base: position 1,452 of record JAJKJG010000109.1, on the reverse strand, counting down.
CGTCAGGACATGAACCTCAGCACGGAGTTCTTTCAAACGCTCCTTGTGGCCGACCCCGAAGTGCTGCTCCTCATCGACGACGATGAGATTGAGGTCCCGAAACTTGATCGCTTTTCCGAGCAGCGCGTGCGTTCCGACCACGATATCGACCGTGCCGTCGGCCAGCCCCTGCTTGATCTTCTTCTGCTCGGCGCCAGACACGAAGCGCGACAGTTGCGCGATGTTGAGCGGGAAACCCCGGAACCGCTCCGAGAAGGTATGGAAGTGCTGGCGCGCCAGGAGCGTGGTCGGAACCACGACCGCGACCTGCTTGCCGGCCATCGCGGCCACGAAGGCGGCCCGCAGCGCCACCTCGGTCTTGCCGAAGCCGACGTCGCCGCATACGAGCCGATCCATCGGGCGACCCGACGCCAAGTCGCCCAGGACCGCCTCAATGGCGTTGAGTTGGTCCTCGGTCTCCTCATACGGGAAACGGGCGCAGAACTCATCGAACAGGCCCTCCGGTGGGACGAGCCGCGGCGCGTCCTTCAGCACGCGCGCGGCGGCGATCTTCATCAGCGCGCCCGCCATCTCGCGGATGCGCTGTTTCATGCGAGCCTTGCGGGACTGCCAGCCGACGCCGCCGAGCCGGTCGAGTTGGACCTCGGTCTCCTCGGAGCCGTAGCGCGTCAGAAGCTCGATGTTCTCGACCGGCAGGAACAAGCGGTCCCCCCCGGCGTAATGAAGCTCCAGGCAATCGTGCGGCGCGCCCGCCGCCTCGATCGTCTGAAGGCCCGTGAAGCGGCCGATTCCATGATCGACATGAACGACGAGATCGCCGGGCGTGAGCGCCGCAACCTCGGCCAGAAAGTCCTGCGGGCGCTTCGCCTTGCGCTTCGGCCGAACCAGCCGGTCGCCGAGGATATCCTGCTCGCTCAGGACCGCGAGGTCGCCAGCCTCGAACCCTGCCTCCAGGCCCCAGATTGCGACGGGAACATCGGACTTTGAAACCGCTAGGGCGTCGGCAAGCCGCGCGACGGGTTTCGTCTGCGCAAGGCCGTGATCGTGGAGGACGTGGCAGAGACGCTCGCGCGAGCCGTCCGACCATGCGCCGACGAGAACGCGCCGCCCCGCCGCTTGCAAATCGCGGACGTGCTGGATGACGGCGTCGAAGACGTTCGTCCCCTCCCCGGCCCGCTCGGCGGCGAAACCGCGGCCCCGCCGCGCCCCGCAATCCACGATGATGCGGTTCTCGGATTCGGGCACGGCGAATGGCGTCAACTTGGCGAGGCTGATTTTTGCAGTGCGCTCGGCCCATTCTTCGGGGCCGACGTAGAGCGCTTCCGGCGGAAGCGGTTTGTACGGCGCAACGCCGGCTTGCGGGCGCTCCAGGGCGTCTTTCCGGGCGTCGTAGTAATCCTTGATCTGCGCCAGCCGCTCGCCCGCGGCATCCTCGATGAGGGCGTCGAGTAC
>JAJKJG010000108.1 GCA_021154065.1 Methylobacterium sp. | reverse complement strand
CATGGCGCCGAGCGTCGCCCTTGTGGGTCCCGGATAGCCGCGTGCCGCGGCTTCCGGGATGACCGGCGCGGGAGGGCTCAATCGCACTTCGAGGTGCGCGGGGCGGGGTCGTAGCCCTGCATGTCGGGGACGCCGGTGCCGGGGAAGACGGTCACGGCGGCGGAGCCCGCCGCCGGCGCGATGCCGAACCATTTCTCGTGCAGCTTCGCAATCGCGCCCTCCTGCTTCAGGCATTCGATCGCGGTCTCGAGCTGGTCGCGCATCGCGGCGTTGTCCTTGCGCACCGCCGCCGACCAGACGAGGCCCGTCGAGTGCAGGTAGGACAGCTTCACCTGCGGGTTCTGCTTCGCCGCCCAGGCGATCACGGTGTTGCCGGCGACGTTCGCCTGGGCGCGGCCGGCGATCACCGCCTGGACGGCGTCGGCCTGCGTCCCGAAGCTTTCCACCTTCCAGCCGATCTTCTCCTCGAGCCCGCGCGCCCAGCTGTCATAGGCGGAACCGCGGTTGACCGAGACGACCTTGCCCTTGAGCTCCTCGAGCGACTTGATGTCGGGCCCGTCCTTGCGGACGAGGAACTGGAAATCGGTGTTGAGGTAGCCCTCCGGGAAGAGGAGGCTTTCGGCACGCTCCTTGGTGACCGTCACGGGAGCGATGATGAAGTCGTAGGTGCCGGCCTGCAGCGCCGGCAGGAGGCCCGAGAACTGGGCGGCGTCGACCGTGACCTCGCGCTTGAGCTTGCGCCCGATCTCCTTCGCTAGGTCGACGTTGAAGCCCTGCACCCCGCCCTGCATGTCCGGAAAGGCGTGCGGCGCGAAGGTGCCGTCGACCGCCGTCCTGAGCGGCTGCGCCTGCGCGGCGGCCGGCGCCACAAGGAGAATCGCGCCATGGAGCGCCCCAAGGATCACCCCAAGCATCGCGGCTGTTCCGGTCGTCATACGCATTCGCCCCTCCCGTTCGCGGCGCCTCCCCGCGACGCAAACTCTAAGCCGTGGGTTCATGGGGCGACAAGGGCAAGCGGCGCTTCGGCGGTTGCGCCGCAGCCGGCGTTGCGACAAAAGTCGCGCCAGACTTCGGATCCCGAGGAGCCCCCGATGCTCGATGCTTCCGCCAGCGGCGTCTACGTGATCGCGCCGACGCCCTTCCACGACGACGGCCGCATCGACGAGCGCTCGACCGACCGCATGACCGACTTCTTCCTCGAGTCGGGCGTCACCGGCATCACCGTGCTCGGCCAGATGGGGGAGGCGCCGAAGCTCGATCACGGCGAGGCGGTCGGCGTCGCCGCGCGGGTGATCCGGCGCGCCAAGGTGCCGGTCATCGTCGGCGTCTCGGCGCCGGGCTTTGCCGCCATGCGCGGGGTCGCGCGCGAGGTCATGGAGGCGGGTGCTGCCGGCGTCATGATCGCGCCGCCGCCGGCGCTGCGCACCGACGACCAGATCGTGACCTATTACCGCCAGGCCGTGGAGGCGATCGGGGCGGAGGTGCCGTTCGTGATCCAGGATTATCCGCTCACCTTCAGCGTGGTGATGACGCCGGCGGTGATCCGCCGCATCGTCCAAGAGAATCCGTCCTGCGTGATGCTCAAGCACGAGGACTGGCCGGGACTCGAGAAAATCTCGGCGCTGCGCGGCTTCGAGAAAGACGGCTCGATGCGGCACATCTCGATCCTGTGCGGCAATGGCGGGCTCTTCCTCGACTTCGAGATGGAGCGCGGTGCCGACGGCGCCATGACCGGCTACTGCTTTCCCGACATGCTCGTCGACGTGGTGCGGCTCCAGGGCGCCGGCAAGCGCGAGCAGGCGCACGACCTGTTCGACGCGCACCTGCCGCTGATCCGCTACGAGCAGCAGCCGGGCGCCGGCCTTGCGGTGCGCAAATACGTGCTGAAGCGCCGCGGCATCCTCGCCTCGGACGCGCAGCGCAAGCCCGGCGGCGCGCTTTCCGCCTCGGCGAAGGCCGAAGTCGACTATCTCCTGTCGCGTCTCGGGCGAGCAGACCAGCGCGCCCTGAAGCTCGCGGCATAGCCGGTGCGTGGCGATCGCCTCGGATGCGGGCCGGCTGCAGATCGGCCCTGCTTGGGCAGGTGGACGATCATGATATGGACGAAGCTTAGCTGCCGCAGGCCCAAGCTTACCCTAATAAACCGAACGTGATTCGGCCGATTTTATCTTTCGGAACCTCGGACCGGCGCGCCCGTTAGCACCGCGAGCGCCGCCGCCGAGGGCATTATTCGCGCGGCAGGCGGATCGCCGATCCACGCCATTCGGGAGCATCACCGATGAAAATTCTTGCTTTGGCCACCGCGGCCGCGACGCTTCTTGCCGGCTCCGCCTTTGCGCAAGGTACCGGCAATCTCGGCGCACAGCAGCCGATCCATCCGGGGCTGCAGGCGCCGAGCTATCAGCAGGGCTCCGGCCAGCGCGCCGGCGGTCCGGCGAACGAGCTCAACACCAACGGCCCGATGACCACCGGCACGATCGTGGTTCCAGTCCCGGCCGAGCCGATGCCGCCGTCCGGCGTCGTCGGGATGGAAATGGCGCCGGGCGCGCCGCAGGTTCTCGACGGCAAGGGCCAGGCTGCCGGCGGCTATGTCGGCGAGGCCAAGCGTCGGGACGGCATCCCAGTGAGGTGAAGCTCCGCGACGCTGAAGCTTGTGACCGCGCCCTTCGGGGCGCGGTTCTTTTTTGATCAGGGCTCGGCCAGCGCGTCGATGGCCGCGCCGGCGAGGTTGAGGGCGAGCAGATCCTCGCTCGGCGGCAAGCCGCCCCGCACCGGCCGCGCCTCCGCCGGGAGCCGGCGGACAAGCTCGGCGCGCTCGCGCGCGATCGCCTGCGCCTCCTCGATCCCGACGGCGGCGAACCGGATCGCCTCGCCCGAGCGGCGCTGCGATACGAGCCGCAAGTCGGGGGAGATCACCGTCGCGAGCTTCGGGTAGCCGCCGGTGGTCTGGCGGTCGGCCATCATGACGATCGGCTCGCCGGCGCCGGGCACCTGGATCGAGCCGGTCACGATGCCGTCGGAGACGATGTTGAAGCCGCGGGCATGCGCGATCCTCGGACCGGCGAGCCGATAGCCCATGCGGTCTGCGTCCCGCGAGATCGTGTAGGCGGAGGAGAGGAAGGTCTCGATGCCCTCCTTGGAGAAGTAGTCGTCCTGCGGCCCGAGCACGACCCGGATTGGAGCATCGGCCTCGATCGGGACGGTGTCCAAGGCGAGTTCCGGCCCCTTCGGCGCATCCGCCAGCGCGAGCGGAAGATGGTCGCCGGAGCGAAGCGCGCGCCCCTCGATGCCGCCGATGCCGGCCCGCGGCTGGAGCGACAGGCTGCCGAGCTCGAGCGGCAGCGCCAACCCGCCCGCGATAGCCATATAGGCGTAGACCCCGGCCTGCGCCGGGCCGACGCTGAGGGTCTGGCCGGGTCTCAGCGTCAGCGACGTCATGGCGCGCGCCGCCTGCCCGTCGACGGCAACCGCGCACGGCGCTCCGGCGACGGCGATACGGGCGGTGCCGCCGTCGATCGCGAACGAGCCGCCCATCAGCATGAACTCGAGCGCGCCCGCTCCCGGCGCGTTGCCGACGAGCGCGTTGGCGAAGGCGAGCGCGAGCCGGTCCATGGCGCCCGAGCTCGAGACCCCGTAGCGCTGCCAGCCGAAGCGGCCGGCGTCCTGGATCGATGTCATCGGCCCACAGCCCTTCACGACGAGGGCCGTCACGCGATGACCTCGGCGACGAGCGCACCTTCGGCCGCGGCGGCGTCGAGGCGCGGCCACTCCGCGGCCGGGATCGGCTCGAACTTCACCCGGTCGCCGGCGTCGAGGATGAAGACGGGTTCGCGCTTGGCCATGAAGTTGCGCACCGGCGTGCGGCCGAGGAGATGCCATCCGCTCGGCGCCTCGAGCGAAGCGACGAGCGCCTGGATGCCGCCGATCGAGATCGTGCCGGCGGGAGTCTTGAGGCGCGGGTTCTCGCGCCGCGAGATCGCAAGCGACGGGTCGAGGCCGCCCAGATAGGCAAAGCCCGGCAGGAAGCCCATCATGTAGACGCGGTAGGCCGGCGCCGAATGCCTGCGGATCAGCTCGCCGGTGGTGATCCCGTGATGGGCCGCGACGCTCTCGAGATCGATGCCGAAATCACCGCCATAGACGACCGGGATCCGCCATAGCCGGCCTTGCGCGGGCTCCTCGGGCAGGTCGCTGCAGAGGGCGAGGAGGGCGTCGCCGAGCGCGCGGAAATCCGTCGCGGTCGGATCGTAGTGGACGAGGAGCGAGCGGTAGGTCGGAACGGTCTCGATAACGCCGGTCAGCCCCGCGGCGACGCGCGCGTCGAGCGCCAGCACCCGGGCGTTGAGCCCGGGATCGATCTCCTCTCCGAACTGGACGACGAGCGCCGCGTCCCCGCAGGGAAGAAGCTGCGGCGCGCCGGAAGCCTGCATCGGGAACCCCTCGCCAGGAGCGCGGACGCTTCGGGCGTCGCAGGGCAGGCGTCAAGAGGGCGCTCAGCCGGCGGAGGGGCGTTCCTCGGCGAGCCGGATCCGCGGGACGTGGTAGTGCCCGACGGGCTTTGCCGGCGGCAGAGCCGCGACGATCACCTCCTCGAGGAACGGCTTGGCGATGAACGGCGCATCCCGGAGCGGCGCCGGGAGATCGCTCGGCCGCGATGCCGAGACGAACGCGAAAGGGATGCCGCGGTCGCGCAGCAGGCGCGCGAAATCGTAGCTCTTGCCATCGCTGACGTCGACGTCGAGGAAGGCGAAATCGAGCCCGTCGGCAAGGCGGCGCCGGGCGGCCGTGATGGCGCCGCAGACGCTCGCGATGTGGCCCTCGCCCTCGACGATCGACTGCAGATCGAGGGCGATGAAGGGATGGTCTTCGAGGATCAGGATACGCACGCTCGGATACTCCACTCCCGCGCTGACGGTCCGCGGGCTCCCGCGGTCCGGCGGCCAAAACCGCAGAGGCGAACGAGAGAGCGAGCGAAGAACGAAGGCGGGATCGCCCGGTTCCTCGGCGCCGGCCGGTTATGCACAAGTTGAGCGATTACGCTTAAGGCTCCGTTAGCGATGCGGCGGTCGTCGCGATCCTCGGCCGCGGCCTTGCATCTGAGCGATCGCGCCCCATATCAGCCTCAACCCGGCGCCCTTGTGCGCGCCGGATCAGGCCACGAAGCCGGATTGGTGACGCCGGATGTACGCGCACCGTATCCGCCGTGGCCGCTTCTATTCTAACGCCCCGCATACCGTGAACGAAAACGCCGGGCCCTTTCAGGCCCGGCGCCGCTGATCGCTCGATTCGCGCGTCAGTGGTTCTGGAAGCGTCCCGAAGGGCCGGAGCGCTGGTCGCGCCGCCAGTCGGTATCGGGCGAGCCGAAGCGGTCGTCGCCGAGCGCCTCGTCGACGTATTCGCGTCCGCGCTGAGTCATGTCGCGGGCGTAGCGCAGACCCTGATCGCGGACCTCGTCCGCCCAGCGGCCGAAGACCTGGTCCTCGCGCCGGGTGCGCGGCAGGAGCGCGCCGAGAAGAAGCCCGACCGCAAGGCCGGCGACGCCGACGAGCACCGGGTTCTCGTTCACGAAGCGCTGTATCGAGCCGCCGTACTGGCGCACGTCGGGCAGGGAGCGGCGGACGCTCTCGAACTGGCGGGCGCCCTGGTCATAGGCGCCGCGCGCCCACTCGGAAGCTTGCTCGTAGGTTTCCTCGGCGGTCTCCGCGGCTCGGTCGTAGAGGTCGGCGGCGCGCTGCTGCACCTGCCCGGCGGCGTCGCGGACGGTCTCGCCGGCCGATTGCGCCGCCTGGCGCGCGGTATCGGCAGCTTGCCCGGCGGCATTGCGGACGGTCTCGCCGGCCGATTGCGCCGCCTGGCGCGCGGTGTCGGCGGCTTGGCTGGCGCCGGCGCGGGCCTGATCGCCGAGACCCTTGCCGGCGTCCTTGTCCTGGTGGCGCAGGTGCTCGGGGCCTTGGCTCGACTGGCCGGAGCCGGTCTGGCTGCCACCCATCGGCTTCGACGTATGGGAGGCGAGGATGGCGCTCTGGCCGGGGTGCGCCGTCTGGCCGGCGCCGCCGGACGCGAGGTTCGCGGCCGAGACGGTGTCCGAGCCGCTGCCCTGGGCGCGCGGCTTGTTGCCCTGCTGGTTGTTGCCGGTCTTGGGATCCATGTCTCTCTCCTTGCCTCGCTGGCGGGGTTGTCTTTTGCCTTCTAGGCACGCGCACTCGTCTCACGCCGGGTCTCGAGCAGGTCCTGCGTCGGATGCCGGGGTGAGGTGTCGGGGTCGTAGATGCGGGCTTGGCCGATGTTCAGAACCGGAACGCTCTCCTCCTCGACGAGCGCGACGCGCCTGTCGTTCCGCTCCCGGCTGCGCTGGCTCAGCGTGTAGAGCGCCCACGCGGCCACACCGGCCGTGGCGAGCGCCGACACGGGATAGCGCCGCACCAGTCCCAGCGTGTGCTCCGTGAGAGCGCCGGAGAAGGGCGAGGCAGTCGTCGAACGGCTCCCCGGGAGGTCGTCCTCGCGCTCCCGGCTCAATGTCATGTCGAGACGCGCTCCGTCAGGACCTGCGTGTCGCGCTGGACGTTGCGGATCGTGCGCTCAGGGATCAGGCCGAACGCCGCGAGCTTGCTCTTGCCGTAGAGCACAAGGCCGATCGCCGCCGCCGCCATGACGCCGCCGACGATAAGTGCCGCCAGCGCGTCGGAGTTGACGACGCGGGCGAGCCAGTCGACGAGCGACTGCACGAACAGGCTGAGCGCGATGATCGCGAACACGGCGGCGGCGACGAACATGCCAAGCCCGACCGCGAGCCCGCGCACCTTCTCCGACATCTCGGCCTTGAACAGCGCGAGCTCCTTGCGCGCGAGATCGGTCGAGTCGCGGAGCGCGTCCCCGATCAGCCGCTGGATGCTTTCGCCTTGTGGCTCTACCATGCCATCCTCCTCAGGCGCCGCTCTGGGCATAGGTCGACCCCGGCGAACTCTGCGCCCGGGCGCGCTGCTGCCCCGGGCCGCGGCCTTGGCCCTGTCCCGAAGCGCGAGCCGGACCGGCGCCGCGACGGCGCTGTGCCTCCGCCTCACGAATGTTCTCGGCCGAGCTCTTGATGAACCGCGCCGCGAGGAAACCGGCGAACATCGTCGCGATCGCGACCGAGCCAGGGCGGCGGCGCACCAGATCCTCGCCGAGCTCGAAGATCTCGTTGAAGCTGCGCTCGCGGATCGAATCGGCGAGCTGCTCGAGGCCGCCGGCGGCGCTGTCGACGAAGCCGCGGATGTTCGGGCGGTCGTCGAACTCGCGGCAGGCGTCGCGCAGCGAGGTCGCGAGATCGGCGACGACCTGGGCGGCCTCGTCCTTGCGCTGGTCGACGTAGCTCGTCGCCTGATCCTTTGCCGAATCGAGCGTCGAACCGAGGAGGGTGCGCCCGCGCTCCATGGCGGCCCCGGCGATCCCGCCGACCTCGTCCTTGAGGGTGCTCCAGTCCTCCGGCCCGGCGCCGGCGCCCTGAGCCGATGTCGGGTTCTGACGCTGCTGTCCGCCGTTGCGAGAGCCGACGCTCATGGAGAACCTCCTGTTGCCTGCGAAGTAACCCACGGAAGCGGAGCCGGTTCCCCGATGGCGCACGCAATCGGCGCGGCGTTACGCGGGTGCGCGCCGTGGGCCTGGTCGTCCGGGCAACGCTCAGGCAGCCGAAGGGTTCACGGCGGGCGTACGGGTGCTCTTTTAAGCGGCGGCGCCGACCGTGTCCGCCATCTTGGCGCCGCGCGTGCCGAGCGGCTGGCGCGCCCCTTCCGTCGTGTCCTCCGCGGTCTGGTGCTCGAGCTCCGCGTTGATCTCGCCGCCGAGGAGAATGACGATGGTCGACAGCCAGATCCAGGTCATGAAGCCGATGGCGGCGCCGAGCGAGCCGTAGGTCGCGTCGTAATTGCCGAAGTTCGCCACATACCAGGAGAACAGCATCGAGCCGCCGAGCCACAAGGCTGCCGCGACGGCGCTGCCCCAGGTCACCCAACGCCACTGCGCCTTGTCCCGGCTCGGCCCGTAGCGATACAGGCAGGCGAGCCCGAACAGGACTCCGATAAGCAGGATCGGCCAGCGCAAGATCGAGAGCAGCCATTCGAGGGTCTTGCCGAACCAGAACAGCTTCAGCACCACCGGGATCGCGACCACCGCGGCGAGCGCCAGGAGAAGGAATACGAGCGCGCCGAGGGTGAACAGCAGCGAGATGGCGTTGAGCTTGATGAAGCCGCGCTTCTCGTCCTCGTCATAGACGATGTTGAGCGCGTCGAAGAGCGCCTTCATGCCGGCGTTCGAGCTCCACAGCGCGATAGCGAGGCCGGAGAAGAACGCGAAGCCGAGCGACCCGGCCGGCTTCGAGGCGATGCGCCTGACCTGCTCGCCGATGATGTCGAGCGCGCCGCTCGGCAGAATGCCGGAGAGCTTTGCCAGATGGTCGCTCACCGTGCCGGCGTCGGCGAACAGCCCGTAGAGCGAGACGAAGGCCGTAATGCCGGGAAACAGCGCCAACAGGGCATAGAAGGTGACGCCGGCGGCGACCGACAGCACCCGGTCCTCGCCGATCTGCGCGTAGACCCGCCAGAGGATGTCCTTCCAGCCTTTGGCCGGGATCTGGCTCGGGGTCTCGGCGGTGCGGCCGCGATCCGGCTCGTTCGCGGCAGCCTGCTCGGCTTCCGCGCCTTTCAGGGACAGCGCGTCCTTCTTGGCTCCGGGCCGCGGGCTCTTGCCGGTCTCGTCGACGCGGCGGCTCCGATCCGCGCCTGCGCCCGCCGTAGCGGCTCGCGGGCGGTCCCCCGGGCCGGCTTGCGGGCGATTCCTCGCGGCGGCGAGCCGGGACAGCACGAGCCCCATCAGAAGCGTCGAAAGGTTGGTCTTCGGCCCGCTGCGTGCGGTTCGATGCGAGCCGGCGGTGGCGACTGCCATGACAGGTCCGTGCGTGACGAGAATGGACCCGGAGCGCGCAAAAGCGCTCCGGTCGGCACGAAAACGGAAGGTCGGCGGCCAATGTTCCCACGAACGGCTGGCCGACCTCCTCGGCGCGATGGCACGCCGCGCGGCGACCGGGGACGATCACGCGCAGCTCCGGAGGCTCGATCCGGCAGCGCTCGATGGCAAGCGGGCAGCGCGGGTGGAAGGCGCAGGCCTTCGGGGGATCGGTAGGGGAGGGGATCTCGCCGGCAATCGGCCGGAATGCCGCCGCGCCGCCCTCGAGCTTCGGCACCGCCTCCATGAGCGCCTTGGTATAAGGGTGCCGCGGCGCCGCGTAGACCGCCGCCGTCGGCCCGCTCTCGACGATGCGGCCGAGATACATCACCGCGACACGGTCGCAGAGATGCCGCACGATGCCGAGATCGTGCGAGATGAACAGCATCGTCAGATCGAGCTCGCGGCGCAGGCGCAGGAACAGGTTGATGATCTGCGCCTGGATCGAAACGTCGAGCGAGGCGACCGGCTCGTCGCAGACGAGGAGGTCGGGCTTCATGGCGAGCGCGCGGGCGATGGCGACCCGCTGGCGCTGCCCGCCGGAGAACTGGTGCGGATAGCGGCCGACATAGTCCGGATCGAGCCCGACCGTCTCGAGCCATGCTCGCGCGACTCTGCCGGCCTCCTGTCGCTTCACCAACCCGTGCGCCAGCGGCCCCTCGAGGACGGTCTCGCCGATACGCATGCGCGGGTCGAGCGAGGCGAAGGGGTCCTGGAACACGGTCTGGATCCGCGTCGTCAGCTTGCGGCCGCGCGCCGCGACCGGGGCGCCGTCGAGAAGCACGCGACCCTGGCTCGGCATCAGGATGCCGGCGATGACGCGGCCGAGGGTCGACTTGCCGCAGCCCGACTCGCCGACGAGGCCGAGCGTCTCGCCGCGCGCGATCGTGAGTGAGACCTCGCTCACCGCCTGCACGGCGCGCCGCTCGACAGCGCCGCCGAGGCGGGCCGCGATGCGGTCGCCGAGCGTCAGGTGCGGCGCGAAGCGCTTCGAGACCCGGTCGACGGTCAGGAAGGCTTCGCTCACGCCGCTTCCGCGGGGTTAAGGACGAGCGGATGATGGCAGCGCGCCTGGCGCACCATGTCGCCGGTCGGCTCGGGCATGACGAGGCAGGCGGTGCTCGCCCGCGGGCAGCGCGGGCGGAACGGGCAGCCCTCGGGCGGGGAGAGGAGCGACGGGGTCTGGCCCGGTATCTGGCGCAGGTCGCGCCCGGGCTCGGCACGCGACGGCAGCGAGTCGAGGAGGCCGCGGGTGTAGGGATGGCGCGGCGCAGCGAGCACCAGCGCCGTCGGCCCCTCCTCGACGATCCGTCCGGCGTACATGACGGCGATCCGGTGCGACAGCGCCGAGACGACGGCGAGGTCGTGCGAGATCCAGATCAGCGCCGTGCCGAGCTCGGAGACGAGATGGCGCATCTCGGCAAGGATCTGCGCCTGGATCGAGACGTCGAGCGCCGTCGTCGGCTCGTCGGCGATGATGACCGCCGGGCGGTGCAGGAGCGCGATTGCGATCGCGACGCGCTGGCGCATGCCGCCCGAGAACTGGTGCGGATAGGCGTCGAGCCGGCGCGCCGGGTCGGGCAGTCCGACGGTTGCGAGCGCGGCGATCGAGCGGGCTCGGGCGGCGCTTCGCGACACGGGCTCGTGCGCCGCGATCGCGAGCCGCATCTGATCGGCGATGGTGAGCACCGGGTTCAGCGTCATCATCGGGTCCTGGAACACCATCGCGATGCGGCGGCCGCGGACCCGGCGCAGCGCATCGTTCGGCAGGCCGACGAGTTCCCGGTCCTCGAGCCGGACCGAGCCGGAGACGATCCGGCCGGGCGGATCGACGAGCCCGATGAGCGAGAAGCCGGTGACGCTTTTGCCCGAGCCCGACTCGCCGACGAGCCCGAGCACTTCGCCGGGCGCGAGCCAGAACGACACGCCGTCGACGGCCTTCACGACGCCGGCCTTGGTGAAGAAATGGGTCGCGAGGTTCGAGACTTCGAGGACCGGCGCCGTCACCGCCGCAGCCTCGGATTGAGCTGGTCGCGGATCTGGTCGCCGACGAGGTTGATGGCGACGATGATGATGATGAGCGCGATGCCGGGATAGACCGAGATCCAGTAGCGGCCGCTCATCATGTACTGGAAGCCGTTGGCGATCAGCATGCCGAGCGACGGCTCGGTCGGCGGCAGGCCGAGCCCCAGGAACGACAGCGTCGCCTCGAGCGAGATGGCGTTCGCGACCTGCAGCGTCGCGACGACGATGAGCGGCGGCAGCGAGTTCGGCAGCAGGTGGCGGAAGACGATGCGCGCGCCCGAGAGCGGCGTCGCGGCGGCGGCCTCGATGTAGTCCTTGCGGCGCTCGGCGGCGGCGGCGCCGAACGCTGTGCGGGCGAAATAGGCGTACTGCGCCGCGACGAGCGCCGTGATCAGCTGCGCCTTGCCCTGGCCGAGGAGCGCCGCGAGCACGAGCGCGAGCAGGATCGCCGGGAAGGAGAGCTGCAGGTCGACGATGCGCATGATCAGCGCCTCGACGCGTCCGCCGGCATGGGCCGCGACGATGCCGAGCGTCGCGCCGATGGCGAGCGCGATCGCGCCGGCGACGAGCCCCATCTGCAGCGAGATGCGAAGGCCGTAGAGGATCGCCGAATAGAGGTCGCGGCCCTGCGCGTCGGTGCCGAGGAGATGCGTGTAGCCGTCCTGGCCGACGAAGCCCGGCGGGCGCCGGGCGTCCGAAAGCGGCAGGTTCGCGAGGTCGTAGGGGTCCTGCGGGGTGATGAGGGGCGCGATGATGACGGCGATGATGACGCCGACGATGATGGCGAGCGCCGCGACGGCGACGCGGCTCTCGCGGAACTCGGACCAGAAGGCGGACAGCGCCTCGGCGTTCACGCCGCCCCCCGGCGCAGGCGCGGATCGAGCAGCGCGTAGACGAGGTCGATCGCGAGGTTGATGGTCACGAACAGGAAGGCGATCAGGATCAGGTAGGCGACCATCACCGGCCGGTCGAGCTGGGCGATCGAATCGATGATGAGCTTGCCGACGCCCGGCCAGGAGAAGATGGTCTCGGTCACGACCGCGAAAGCAAGCGTCGAGCCGAATTCCAGCCCGAACACCGTCACGATCGGGATCGAGATCAGCTTCAGGACGTGCCGGCGCAGGATCGTCGCTTCCGAAAGCCCGGCGGCGCGCGCGAACTTGATGGTGTCGGTCAGCATGATCTCGCGCGTGCCGGCGCGGGCGAGGCGGATCATCATCGCGAGCTTGAACAAAGCGAGGTTCGTCGCCGGCAGGATCAGATGCTTCCAGCCGTCGAGGGTGAGGACGCTCCACTCGACGCCGAAGAGGCTCCTTGTGGCGCCGCGGCTCCCGGCCGGCAGCCAGCCGAGATGGACGGCGAAGAACAGGATCAGGATCAGCCCGACCCAGAAGGTCGGCACCGAGAAGCCGAGGATCGACACCGCCATGATGGTCTTCGCCGCCGGGCTGTCGGGGCGATAGCCGGCATAGATGCCGAGCGGGACGCCGGCGAGGGTGGCGGCGATCACCGCGACGAGGGTGAGCTCGAGCGTCGCCGGCAGCCGCTGCATGATGAGCTGCAGCACCGGCATGCCGAACACGAAGGAGCGGCCCATGTCGCCGGAGAGGATGTTGCCGAGGAAGGTGAAATACTGCTCGTAGAGCGGACGGTCGAGGCCGTAGCGGGCAATCGTCGCGGCGCGGATGTCCTGGGTTGCGTCGGGCGAGATCAGAACGTCGATCGGGTTGCCGACCGCATAGACGCCGACGAAGACGAGCGCCGACATCGCCACCATGACGAGGGCGGCCTGCAGCACGCGCTGGATGACGAAGCCGAGCATGGGCCTGAGTCATAGCATGCGGCACCCGTGCGGCTACCGCCGGCAATTCGGCAGTTGAGGAAGAGCCCGGTCCGCTCTTAGACTGCGGCTCTCCTCTTCCCGCGGGTCATCCCGGCCGCAGCGAAGCGGAGAGCCGGGATCCATACCGGGGCCGTGGCCCGAGTGTGGATCCCGGATCGGCCCTTCGGGCCGTCCGGGATGACCGGGACAGGGGTAGAGAACCGCATGAGCGTCCAGCACAGTGTCCGCAGCTTCGCACTCGCCGTCCTCGGCGGGACCCTCCTGGCCGGCTCCGCGCTCGCGCAGACGCTGACCATCGGCGTGCGCGCAGGACCGGAATCGATCGATCCGCACTACACCGCGACCGGCACCCATGCCGAGGCGCTGAAGCACGTCTTCGACACGCTGGTCTGGTCCGGCGACAAGCTCCAGCTCGAGCCCGGGCTTGCGACCTCCTGGAAGGTCGTCGACCCGACGACCTGGGAGTTCAAGCTGCGCGAGGGCGTGAAATTCCACGACGGCTCGGACTTCACGGCCGAGGACGTGAAGTTCTCGATCGAGCGCATCCCGATCGTCTCGGGCCCGAACCCGACGATGATCTACGTCCGCCGCGTCAAGGAGGCGAAGGTCGTCGACCCGCACACGGTCCACGTCATCACCGACGGGCCGGCGCCGACGCTGCCGAACGACTTCATCCGCCTGTTCATCGTCTCGGCGAAGGCGGCCGCCGGCCTGACCAAGGAGAGCGCCAACGCCGCCTTCAATTCAGGCAAGGCGGCGATCGGCACCGGCCCGTTCCGGTTCGTCTCCTGGACGCCGAAGGAGGAGCTCGTGCTCGAGCGCTTCGACGGCCATTGGCGCGGCGCCTCGCCGTGGCAGAAGGTGGTGCGCAAGGAGATCCCGAACGATTCCGCCCGCGTCGCGCAGCTCAAGGCCGGCCAGGTCGACATGATCGTGCGCGTGCCGGCGGCCGACGTGCCGACGCTCGAGAAGGACCCGAAGCTGAAGATCGTCAAGGTCGACACGCCTTACGTCTTCAACATCGAGTTCGACTTCCGCGACAAGCCTCCGCAGATCTTCGCCAAGGACGGCTCAGCCCTGCCGCAGAACCCGTTCAAGGACGCGCGAGTGCGCGAGGCCGTCGATCTCGCCATCGACCGGCCGGCGCTCGCCGAGGTGTCGATGGAGGGCCTCGGCCGGCCGGTCAACCAGATGGTGACCCCCGGCATCTTCGGCTACAACGAGAAGCTGCCCGAGTTGCGCCCGAACGTGCAGCGCGCGCGCCAGCTTCTCGCCGAGGCCGGCTACCCGAACGGCTTCAAGATCGGCTTCCATTTCACCAACGACCGCCTGCCCGGCGACCGCGCCGTCGGCACCTCGGTCGCGCAGATGCTCGCCCGCATCGGGCTCGAGGTGCAGGCGAACGGCCAGCCGGCGGCGGTGCTGTTCCCGGGCCGCACGCGCGGCGACTACTCCTTCGTGATGTCGGGCTGGGGCACGATCACCGGCGAGGCGCACTACACCCTGTCGTCGCTCGGGCACTCGAACAACCCGCAGCTCAAGATGGGCGCCTTCAACTGGCGCGGCTACTCGAACCCGGATCTCGACAAGCTCCTGCAGCAGGCCGCGACCGAGCTCGACGAGGGCAAGCGCCGCGCGCTCCTGGAGGAGGCCGGCGCGCTGTTCATGAAGGAACGGGTGTCGCTGCCGCTCGTCGCCATCTCGTCCGCCTGGGCGCTGCAAAAGGACAAGGTCGACATCCCGAAGCCGCGATCCGACGAGGATACGCTCGCCCACGATATCGTGCCGGCGAAGCGGTGAGGATCTCGCCACAGGGTAGGAGGCCCGCCCGACCCTTGGACGCATGTTCCTCAGGCGACCACCGGACCGGGCAGGCGTTCCCCGCGCGGCACCGGTCCGCCTCCGACGCGACGCCTCGCGAAAGCGTCCTCCCGGCGAACGGAGACGGCGAGAATTTAGGACTAAACTCTAGCCGATGTTAAGCGGTTTTACCCAGGGGTCCTCACTCCAACTTACCTGCGCAAACGCGCAGAGGTTCCGCTTCCTTCCATAAGGTCCTGATAAAGCGCAGTTTGGCCGCTGGATCCGGGCAAATACCTTTCTCGATTAAAATCCACGTCGCGTAAACCGAGGGGCCCAAATAAAGTTAAATACGCTTGCATAGGTAGAACCTTGCCGAACCCGTTTAAAGCGATGAAGGCTGGTCGAAGGAATCTCATCAGTGCGAGGAAGCCATTCGTTCTGTTCAAAATGTAGCCCGCCTCTATATCTCGCCAAGCGGCGGGCCATTTCTGTCGAACGGCGTCGAAGTAGTTCCAGACGTTAAGTGCTATCTTCTCGTCCTCTTGAGCAAGAAAGAAATCTCTGAAAATGAGCCGCTCGCGGTCAAAAGTCTGCGACTTTGGCCAAAAACCCCGCCGCTTCCCTATGTCTCGGTCGAGCAAAGGATTGTCCGAAATGTATGGGAGGAGCGCTTTGACGAACGAAGCCTGAGACAGGGTTTCAGCAGACCTCCCTTCTGTAGCAGTTCCAAGGCGCTTAATACGCCTAAAAAACGGGCTTTTCTGTTCCCGGTCGAGAAGAATAGCAATATCATGGCACGTCTCGATACGATGCTGCCCATCGATCACGCGCGCGATCTCTCGGAACAAAACGGTTTCTGAGTCGTCGAAGTCGCCGGGCCGGTTCGAAAGGGTCAATTCGTAAAACTGCCCGGCTGTCGACGGGGAGCATTGCAGCGGCGAAGCCGACGCGCCGCAAGTGTAAATTTTACCCCCAGCCCCCGGTACAACTGCCCGACCGTGGCATGGTCGGCGTTGGTGACAAGGATGCGCGCGCCACGCTTTGCGGCCCGCCCCACGGCCGCGCGCAGGCGGCGTTGGTCGTTCCATGAAAAGATCGCTTGGTTATATTTTATAAAGCCGTTTGCATTATGCTTGACGGTATACGGTGGGTCTATAAAGACAAAGTCACTTTCTGTTACGCGATCCAGTGTGGTCTCAAAGTCTCCGGAAAATAAAACTGCTTGCCGCAGGAGGCGTGCGGTTCGCGAAAAGTCATCGCCGGCCAGTACAATATTTTCTTTCGTACCCTTCGGTACGTTGAACTCTCCGCGCTGGTTTTCGCGATAAAGGCCGTTCCAGCATGCCCAATTTAGGTAAATGAAGCGAGCTGCTTTCTCTGCAGCGGTAGAGGGAATGTGAGCTCGTATTTTGTAATAATGCTCAGCGCTGTGGTTTATCCCGTGCGTCTTCACAAGCCTGTGAATGTTCACGGGTGATCGTCTCATCGCGATATACGTTTCGACGAGCGCCGTATTGACGTCCGAAAGGAGCGCGCGCGAGGGCGAAAGGTGAAAGAATACAGCACCGCTGCCGAGAAATGGCTCCACGTACCGCTCGAAGCTAGGCGGAAAAATTCCGGGGTACTTGCGACACAGCCAACGTTTACCGCCTGCCCATTTCAGGAACGGTTCAAGCTGAGGTTGCTCGGTGGCGTGCATTGGGACTGACGTTTCAGAGGGCATTCAATAGCTTACGGCAGATGGGACGGACTGGAGAGTCCAGGACGACTAGTTAACGGCGCATGTAGATGGCCTGCCTACCCTCACATCACCGCCCCGATCTGCCACGGCACGAACTCCGCGTCGCCATAGCCCAGCTCCTCCGATTTGGTGTGCTCGCCCGACGCGACGCTGAGCACCTTCCTGAAGATCTCCTCGCCCTTCGCCTCGATCGACACCCCGTCGAGGACGTCGCCGCAGTTGATGTCCATGTCGTCCTCCATCTTGCGGTAGATATCGGAGTTCGTGGCGAGCTTGATCGAGGGGGCGGGCTTGGCGCCGAAGGCGCTGCCGCGGCCGGTGGTGAAGCAGATGAGGTTTGCGCCGCCGGCGACCTGGCCGGTCGCGGCGACCGGGTCGTAGCCCGGTGTGTCCATGTAGACGAAGCCCTTCTCGCGCACCTGCTCGGCGTATTCGTAGACGGCGCGCAGCGTCGCCTGGCCGCCTTTCGCCGCCGCTCCGAGCGACTTCTCGAGGATCGTCGTCAGGCCGCCGGCCTTGTTGCCGGGCGAGGGGTTGTTGTTCATCTCGCCGCCGTTCTTGGCCGTGTAGTCCTCCCACCATCGGATGCGCGAGACGAGCTTCTCGCCGATCGCGCGGGTCGCGGCGCGCCGCGTCAGGAGATGCTCGGCGCCGTAGATCTCGGGTGTCTCGGACAGGATCGAGGTGCCGCCGTGGCGAACGAGCAGGTCGGACGCGGCGCCGAGCGCCGGGTTCGCGGTGATCGCCGAATAGCCGTCCGAGCCGCCGCATTGCAGGGCGAGCACGAGCTCGGAGGCGGGGCGCGTCTCGCGCCGCGCGCTGGCTGCGATCGGCAGCATGTCGCGGATCGCCGCCGAGATCGCCTCGACGGTCTTCTTCGTGCCGCCGGTCTCCTGGATCGTCATGGTGCGGAAGGTGTCGGTCTCGGCGAGCCCGTATTCCTTCTTCATACGGCCGATCTGGAACACCTCGCAGCCGAGGCCGACCATGACGACGCCGGCGAAGTTCGGGTGGCTGGCGTAGCCCCATTGCGTGCGGCGCAGGACCTCGAAGCCCTCGCCATAGGCGGCATGGCCGCAGCCGGTGCCGTGCACGATCGCGACGATGCCGTCGACTTCAGGGTAGTCGGCGAGCGCGCCCGAGCGCTCGACCGCCGCGGCGGCAAAGCGCGCCACCGAAGCCGAGCAGTTCACGCTGGTGAGAATGCCGATGTAGTTGCGCGTGCCGGCGCGCCCGTTCGGGCGCCGGTAGCCCTCGAAGGTGGCGCGCATGTCCTCGGGCAGGCGGCCGTCGTCATGGGCATCCTCGGCGAAGCGGTAGTCGCGCGCGAACTCGTGCAGACCGACGTTATGCTCGTGCACCCATTCGCCGGGCGCGATGTGGCTCTTCGCGAAGCCGATGATCTGGTTGAACTTGCGGATCGGCTCGCCCTCGCGGATCGGCTCGATCGCCATCTTGTGGCCCTTGTGGATGCGCTGGCGCGCCGTCAGGCCATGGGCCGGATCGCCCTGGTTCACGAGGTCGATCGCGATGACGACGTTGTCCTCGCCGTTGAGGCGGATCACGCGGGGGGTGTTCATGGTCTGGTTTTCCCGTCCGGCTTGGGCCATCGCATTCCCTCCCCTCAGGGGAGGGTCAGGGTGGGGTATCGCGCGAAGCGCGATCCGTCACAAGGAAATCCGTTGCCGCATGAACGGCGCTCCGCGCCATACCCCACCCCGCTCGCCTTCGGCGAGTCGGCCCTCCCCTGAGGGGAGGGAGGATCGCCGCTACTTCACGAAGCCGAGCGTGCGCGGCAGCCAGAGCGTCAGCTCGGGGATGAGCGTGATGGCGATGAGCGACAGCAGCAGCGGGATGAGCCAGGGCAGGATCGCCATGGTGGTGCGCTCGACCGACATCTTCGAGATCCGCGCCAGCACGAACAGCACCATGCCGAGCGGCGGGTGCAGCAGGCCGATCATCAGGTTCAAGGTCATGACGACGCCGAAATGGACCGGGTCGATGCCGACCTTGACGAGCACCGGCATCAGCACCGGAACCAGGATCGAGATCGAGGCGATGGTCTCGAGGAAGCAGCCGACGACGAGGAGCAGCACGTTGATCAGGAGCAGGATGACGTACTTGTTGGCGGTCACCGACAGGAGCGCGTCGGCGGCGGCTTCGGTGAGCCGCGTCGTCGTCAAGACCCAGCCGAACAGCGAGGCGGCGGCGACGACGAGGAGCACGCCGGCGGTCGTCTCGATGGTGTCGAGCGTCACCTTGTAGAAGTGCTTCCACGACAGCGAGCGGTAGAGGAAGACACCGAGGATCAGCGCCCAGGTGCAGGCGGCGATCGCCGCCTCCGTCGGCGTGAACCAGCCGAAGGTCATGCCGCCGAGGATGATCGCCGGCGTCATCAGCGCCGGCAGCGCGCCGAGGAAGGTGAGGCCGAGCGTGCGCCAGCGAAACATCGCGTCGCGCGGGATGCCGTCGCGGCGGGCGCAGTAGACGACGTAGCCCATCATGAACAGCGTCAT
>JAJKJG010000107.1 GCA_021154065.1 Methylobacterium sp. | reverse complement strand
CGCTATCGCCGGGCCGGCGGGGGGACAAGCGCGCGAAATCCTCATTCGTCCTGCGACTTGGGCGCTTTCACGGCGAACCCTCCCCATCGGCGTGAAAGCCTTGCTATATGTGCGCCGAAAGCCACACCTCCCGAACCCCCCACCCAGGCGCCCGGTCCCGCCCCTCAGGCGCCGCGATCAGACGGAAAAAGGCACGATGGCAGCGAGCGTGAAGATCGATTTCCAGCCCTTCGGCGCGCCTGCCGGCGGCGACCTCGTGGTTTTCGTCGGCGACGATCTGAAGCCCGCGGACGCGGCGCTCGAGATCGACCCGAAGATCAAGGATGTGATCGCCGGCGCTGCCGGCCCCGAGCGCTTCAAGGGCAAGCCCGGCACGGCGCTGACCATTCCGGCCCCGGCCGGGCTTTCGGCCGAGCGGCTGATCGCCGTCGGGATCGGCGGCGAGACCGATCGCGGGAAGCTCGTCTACGCCGATCTCGGCGCGGCGGTGGCGGGAAAGCTCGCCGGCCGTTCCGGCATGGTGATGGCGGCGCTCCCGGGGCTCGCACCCGCAGCCGAGGACATCGCCCAGATGGCGCTCGGGGCTCGGCTGCGGCTCTACAGGTTCGACAGGTACAAGACGAAGAAGAAAGAGGACGACGAGAACGGCGGGACGACGAGGATCACTTTCGCGGTCGCGGACCCCGTGGCTGCGCGCAAGGCTGCGAAAGCCGCAGACGGCCTCGCCGAGGGCGTCGGCATCGCCCGCGACCTCGTCAACGAGCCGCCGAACGTGCTCGGGCCCGAGGAGTTCGCGAACCGCGCCGCGGCGCTCGCGAAGCTCGGCGTCGAGGTCGAGGTTCTCGACGAGAAGGCGCTGAGAAAGCTCGGCATGCGGGCGCTGCTCGCCGTCGGCCAGGGTTCGGCGCGCGAGAGCCGGGTCGTCCTCATGCGCTGGAACGGCGGCAAGGCGAGCGACAAGCCGGTCGCCTTCGTCGGCAAGGGCGTGGTGTTCGATTCCGGCGGGATCTCGATCAAG
The DNA here is from genome assembly GCA_021154065.1 of Methylobacterium sp. The sequence goes on along the minus strand of JAJKJG010000107.1, from coordinate 7,258 downwards.
CCCGGCGGCGGCATGGAGGACATGAAGGGCGACATGGCCGGCGCCGCCTGCGTCGTCGGCCTGATGCACGCGCTCGCCGCCCGAAAGGCGCGGGCGAACGTCATCGGCGCGATCGGCCTCGTCGAGAACATGCCCGACGGCGCCGCCCAGCGCCCCGGCGACATCGTCACCACGATGTCCGGCCAGACGGTCGAGATCATCAACACCGACGCCGAGGGCCGGCTCGTCCTCGCCGACGTGCTCTGGCACGTGCGCGAGCGCTACAAGCCGGCATTCATGCTCGACCTCGCGACGCTGACCGGCGCGATCCTCGTGGCCCTCGCCCAGGAATACGCCGGCATGTTCTCGAACAGCGATGAGCTGGCCGAGCGCCTCGCCGCCGCCGGGCAGGCGACCGGCGAGAAGGTCTGGCGCATGCCGCTCGGGCCCGCCTACGACAAGATGATCGACTCGAAATTCGCCGACATGAAGAACGCCGCCGGCCGCCACGGCGGCTCGATCACGGCGGCGCAGTTCCTGCAGCGCTTCGTCGGCGACACCCCCTGGGTCCATCTCGACATTGCCGGCACGGCGATGAACGCCCTCCAGACCGAGACCAACAAGAGCTGGGGCTCGGGCTGGGGCGTGCGGTTGCTCGACCGGCTGGTGCGGGATCATTACGAGCGGTGATCGCCTCCTCCCGCAAGCGGGAGAGGGAGGAGCAAGTCCATGACCGTCACGATCGAGAAGAGCGGCCCCGTCACGACGGTCATCCATTCCCGGCCGGAGGCGCGCAACGCCATGGACGTGGACAGCGCCGAGGCGCTGACCGCGGCGTTTCTCGCCTTCGACCGCGACCCGGAGGCCTCGGTCGCGGTGTTCTGGGGCGCCGGCGGCGCCTTCTGCGCCGGCTGGGACCTCAAGCTCGCGGCGAGCCTTGCCGGCAAATCCGAGCCGCTGAAGGCGCTCGACTTCCCCGATGACGGCGGCCCGGCGCCGCGCGGGCCGATGGGCCCGTCGCGCCTCGAGCTGTCGAAGCCGGTGATCGCCGCCGTCGCCGGACCGGCGGTCGCCGGCGGCTTCGAGCTCGCGCTCTGGTGCGATCTCAGGGTCATGGAAGAGGACGCCTATTTCGGCGTCTACTGCCGGCGCTGGGGCATTCCGCTCATCGACGGCGGCACCGTGCGCCTGCCGCGCCTAGTCGGGCAGGGCAGGGCCCTCGACATCATCCTGACCGGCCGCAAGGTCACGGCCGAGGAGGCCTATCGCATCGGCCTTGCCGAGCGCATCGCTCCGAAGCACCGCTGCCGCGAGGTCGCCGAGGCGCTCGCCCACGAGATTGCCCGCTTCCCGCAAGCCTGCGTGCGCGCCGACCGGCGCTCGGTCTACCGTGCGCACGGGCTGCCGGTCGCCGAGGCGCTGCGCAGCGAATGGCAGACCTCGGTCCATGTGCTCGAAGAGGAGGGCGTCGCCGGCGCGGCGCGGTTCTCGTCCGGCAAGGGCAGGGGGGGGGATTTCGGGGCGATCTGAGCGCCATGGCGGAAATCCATTTCTACCACCTCCAGCGCCAGCCGCTCGAGGCGGTGCTGCCGACGCTGATCGAGAAGTCGCTCGGGCGCGGCTGGCGGGCGGTCGTGCAGGCGACGTCGGCCGAGCGGCTCGCCGCGCTCGACGACCACCTCTGGACCTTCTCGGACGAGAGCTTCCTCGCCCACGCGACCGACAAGGAGCCGGACGCCGCCGACCAGCCCGTGGTCCTCACGCTGGCCCAGTCGAACCCGAACCGGGCGGCGATCCGCTTCCTCGTCGAAGGGGCGCCGCTGCCGGCGGAGGTTTCGGGTTATGAGCGCCTCGTCGTCGTCTTCGACGGCAATGACGAGGAGGCGCTCGCCGCCGCCCGCGGCCATTGGAAGGCCGTCAAGGCCGCCGGCCATGAGGCGACCTATTGGCAGCAGGATCCGCGCGGGCGCTGGGAGAAGAAGGGGTAGGCTCCGCCTTGGAACCGTCGCGGTTCGCGCCTAGCCCTGTCTGCGAACGAATCCAGAGAACCGCATGATCCGTCTGACCGCGCTCCTTACCGCCGCCGCGCTCGCCGTGCCGCTCGGGACACCGCTCTTGGCGCAGGAGCCGCAGCGCGGCGGGGTCGCGGAGCGCCCCGAGCGTCCGGCCGCCGAGGAGCGCGCCCGCGGCGAAGGGCAGGGCGGTCAGCGCCGCCCGGAGGCCGCGCCGGCAAGCCGCAGGCTGCCGCCGGATTCGATCACGCAGCACACGCTCGAGCTCCCCGGCCGCAGCTTGCGTTTCACGGCGACGGCGGGCTCGCTGCCGGTCGTCGATCAGGGCGGCCAGCTGCAGGCCGAGATCGGCGTCGCCTCCTACACCCTCAACGGCGCCGAGCCGGCCACGCGCCCGGTCGCCTTCGCCCTTAACGGCGGGCCGGGCGCGGCTTCGGCCTATCTCCATCTCCTGGTGCTCGGGCCGTGGCGGCTGCCGCTCGACGGACCGTCGATCAGCCCCTCGGCCGCGACCGCGCTCGTGCCCAACGCCGAGACCTGGCTCGATTTCACCGACCTCGTCTTCATCGACCCGGTCGATACCGGCTACAGCCGCGCCGCCGGCTCCTCCGAGGACATTCGCAACCGCTACTTCAACATCGAGGGCGACGTCGGCACGCTGTCGGCGGTGATCACGCGGTGGCTCAGGCAGAACAACCGCCTGACCTCGCCGAAATTCCTTATCGGCGAGAGCTATGGCGGCTTTCGCGCGCCGCGCATCGCGCACGAGCTGCAGAAGGATGTCGGCGTCGGGCTCAACGGCATCGTGATGCTGTCGCCGGTGCTCGACTTCGGCTGGTTCAGCCAGCCGCGCCACGCGCCGTGGGTGCACGCCGTGCGGCTGCCGTCCTATGTCGCCGCCGCGACTGAGGGCAAGACCCCGCTCACCCGCGACATGCTTCGGGAGGCCGAGAGCTATGCGGCCGGCGATTATCTCGTCGACCTCACCCGCGGGCTGCAGGACAAGGCCGCGGTCGAGCGCATCGTCGGAAAGGTCCAGGCGCTCACCGGGCTCGACGCCGAAGTCGTGCGGCGCCAGGCCGGGCGCCTCGACACCGGCACCGTCCAGCGCGAGCTCGCCCGCAGCCGCGGCCGCATCGTCAGCGCCTACGACGCCGGGGTCAGCGGCCATGACCCCGACCCGACCGCGTTCCGCTCGGACTACGAGGACCCCGGCCTCACCGCCATGACGGCGCCGCTGACGAGCGCGATCGTCACCCACCTCTGGCAGACCCTGAACTGGAAGGTGCCGGACCAGCGCTACAATCTCCTCAACGGCGCCGTGAACGGCAATTGGCGCTGGGGCCGCGGGCGCGGCCAGGCCGAATCGGTCTCCGCGCTGCGCCAGGCGCTCGCGCTCGACGGCAACCTCCAGGCGCTCGTCGTGCACGGCTTCACCGACCTCGTGACGCCGTACTTCGCGAGCGAGCTTCTCCTGCGCCAGCTACCGCCCGGCCTCGGCGAGCGCGCGAAGCTTGCCGTCTATCCCGGCGGCCACATGTTCTACACCCGCGACGCCTCGCGGGCGGCGTTCCGTGCCGATGCCGAGAGGCTGTTCGGGGCGGCGCTCGAGGCCCGCCGCCAAGGTGAGAAGGCGCCGTAGCCGATCAGGACAGCGCGGCCTCCAGCTCGCCGCCGAGCCGCAGCCACTCCTCCTCCGCGCCCGCGAGCGCCTCCGCCGCCTCGGCGCGCTTCCTCGCGAGATCGGCGGCCTTTGCCGGATCGGCCCTGAAGGCGCTGCCGTCGGCCAACACCGCGTCGATCTTGGCGATCGCGTCCGTCAGCCGCGCCATGCGCGCCTCGACCACCTCCAGCCGCTTGCGCAGAGGCGCGAGCGCGGCGCGGCGCTCGGCGGCGGCGCGACGGTCGTCCTGCCGCGAGCTCGCGGCGGCGCCCGACCGTGCGGCGGGACGGTCGGCGCCGTCGAGATCGCCGGCGAGCACGAGCCGGCGGTAGTCGTCCATGTCGCCGTCGAACGGGCGCACGGTGCCGCCGGCGACGAGCCAGAGGCGGTCGGCGCAGGCCTCGATCAGGAAGCGGTCGTGGCTGACGAGGATGACCGCACCCTCGAAGTCGTTGATCGCCTCCATCAGGGCGGCACGGCTGTCGATATCGAGGTGGTTCGTCGGCTCGTCGAGGATTAGGAGATGCGGCCCGCCGAAGGCGGCAAGCCCCATGAGCAGGCGCGCCTTCTCGCCGCCGGACAGCGCCGCGATCGGCGTGTCGGCCTTGGCGCCGGGAAAGCCGAGCCGGCCGCAGCGGGCCCTGATCTTCGCCTCGGGGGCGTCGGGCATGCGCTCGGCGACGTGAAGATAGGGCGTCGCGCTCCCCTTCAGTTCGTCGAGCTGGTGCTGGGCGAAATAGGCCGGCACGAGCTTCGGCTGGCGTGTCATCGCGCCGGCAAGCGGCGGGAGGCATCCGCCGACGAGCTTGCAGAAGGTCGACTTGCCGTTGCCGTTGGCGCCGAGGAGCGCGATGCGGTCGTCGGGCAGGAGGGTGAGGTTCAGGCGGTTGAGGACCGCGCGCCCGTCATAGCCCGCCGCCACCGCTTCCATGGCGACGATCGGCGGGCTTAAAGGGCGCTCCGGGCTCGGCAGGTCGAAGCCGAGCGTCCTGTCCTCGACCACCGCCGCGATCGGCTCGAGCTTCGCGAGGCGCTTGATCCGCGACTGCGCCTGGCGCGCCTTCGACGCCTTGGCCTTGAAGCGGTCGACGAAGGCCTGGAGATGGCGGCGCTCGGCCTCCTGCTTGACCCGCATCTTGGATTGCAGCGCCTGCTTCTCGGCGAGCTGGCGGGCGAAGTTGGTGTAGCCGCCGCGGTAGAGGGTGAGCTTGCCGCGGTCGAGGTGGAGGATGTGGTCGACCGCGGTGTCGAGGAGGTCGCGGTCGTGGCTGACGATCAGAACCGTGTGGGGATAGCGGGCGAGGTAGTCGTAGAGCCACAACGTGCCCTCGAGGTCGAGATAGTTCGTCGGCTCGTCGAGGAGCAGGAGATCGGGCTCGGCGAAGAGCACGGCGGCGAGCGCGACGCGCATGCGCCAGCCGCCCGAGAACGACGCTCAGGCCCGCGCTTGCGACTGCGCATCGAAGCCGAGCCCATGCAGGATCGCGGCGGCGCGGGCCGGCGCCGAATGGGCGCCGATGTCGACGAGCCTCGTCTCGATCTCGGCCCGGCGCACCCCCTCGGCGTGCTCGGCCTCGGCCATGAGCGCGGTGCGCTCGGTATCGGCGGCGAGCACCACCTCGATCAGCGGCTCGGGCCCGTCCGGCGCCTCCTGGGCGACGGCGCCGATGCGCACGCCCCGCGGCAGCGATACGCTGCCGCCCTCGGCCGCGATCTCGCCGCGGATGATCCGGAACAAGGTGGTCTTGCCGGAGCCGTTGCGACCGACGATCCCGACCCGCGCCCCGTCCGGCACGGCCAACGAGGCATGATCGAGGAGGAGCCGCTCGCCGATCCGGTAGGTCAGCTCGTTGACGTGAAGCATCGCGCCTTTTGCGGCGCGCCCTGTCGCGATGCAAGCCGCCGGCCCGCCGGCCGTCCCCATGCTTCTACCCAGGCGAACTTGACCGTGCAGGCTGTTGCGGCAACCATCGGTTCCCAAAGGGTTTTCAGGGGCATCGCATGGCGCGTCTCGACCAGATCGCCTTCCTCAAGGAGGCCGGCATCGATCTTGCGCCGTTCGAGACGCGGTGCCGCTGGCGGCGCTTCGATACCGACGAGATCCTGGTCGATTTCGACGACGTCTCGACCGACGTCTATCACCTCGTCTCGGGCGACGTTCGCATCCTGATCCGCACCCAGGCCGGCAAGGAGGTGATCCTCGGCGAGATGCGCGGCGGCCAGATGTTCGGCGAGCTCGCCGCGATCGACGAGGTCAGCCGGTCTGCGAACGTCACGGCGCTGACCCGCGGCGAGGTCTGCGTCATGCCGGCGACGGTGTTTCGCGAGATCGTGTTCGCGTCGCCGGCGACCTGCGATCGGCTCCTGCGGCTCCTCACCAAGCGCGTGCGTGAGCTCAACGCGCGGCTGATGGAGCATTCCGTCCTCGATCTGCGCCACCGCCTCTATTCCGAGCTGTTGCGCCTGTCCGTGCCGCGCGCCGCGGCCGGGAACGAGCGTGTCGTCACGCCGCCGCCCTATCACCACGTCCTCGCGGCCCGCATCGGCTGCCGCCGCGAGCAGGTCACCCGCGAGTTCACGACGATGTCGCAGGAGGCGCTGGTCGAGCGCACCCGCGGCGCCCTCGTGCTGAAGCGCCCGGACGTGTTCGAGCGGCGCATCGCCGAGGCGATGCGGGAGGAGACCGGGTGAAGCGCGGATGAGCTTGTCACTGGTCGCGATGGCAATTTGGTTTTCAGCCGCGCTCGCCCTACATCTGGGCGCGCGGCGGGTTCTCGGCGGGCTTGTACAATGACGACCGAACTGTTCTTCGCCCTCTACGTTGCTCCGCTTCTTCTGGCGGCCTTCGGCTGGGACGTTGCCTTGTGGGCGGTGCGGCAGGCGAAGAAGGAGTCGCGGCAGCCGGCCGAGTGATCGCAACCTCCGCCGCTTTGAACGCTCGCGCCCAGCCCGCCCGCCCGTCGATCGGAGCGGCACGCCGCTCCTTCGCGCCGTGGACCGAGCCGGGCGCCGTGCCCCTGGTCCGCTTCGAGAGCGTCACCAAGCGCTTCGGCGCGACCGCGGCAGTCGACGACGTGACGCTCGACATCTTCGAGCGCGAGTTCTTCTGCCTGCTCGGTCCGTCCGGCTGCGGCAAGACCACGTTGATGCGGCTCTTGGCCGGGCTCGAGACGCCGAGCGCCGGGCGGGTCGTCCTCGGCGGGGCCGACCTGTCCGGCGTGCCGCCCTACCGGCGGCCGGTCAACATGATGTTCCAGAGCTACGCGCTCTTCCCGCATATGAGCGTCGCGAAGAACATCGGCTACGGCCTCAAGCAGGAAGGCATGCCGCGCCGCCGGCGCGAGGCGCGCGTCGCCGAGATGCTGCAGCTCGTGCAGCTCGAGGGCCTTGCCGACCGCCGGCCGGATCAGCTCTCCGGCGGGCAGCGCCAGCGGGTCGCGCTCGCCCGGGCGCTGGCGAAGCAGCCGAAGGTGCTGCTCCTCGACGAGCCGCTCGCGGCGCTCGACAGGAAGCTGCGGCAGGAGACGCAGTTCGAGCTCATGGATATCCAGGTCCGGCTCGGCACCACCTTCCTCGTCGTCACGCACGACCAGGAGGAGGCGAT
>JAJKJG010000106.1 GCA_021154065.1 Methylobacterium sp. | reverse complement strand
TGACGCGCCGCTCGATAACATTGTAGAACAGGAACACCGCCAAGACGGCCGCAAGGAGCAGGCTCAAGGCCCCGGCCGAGACTGTCGCCCAGATCGAGCGCGCGGACATCTCGTTGAAGGGTTTTCTGTTCGAGGCGGCGAGGGCGGTCCAATCGGTCAGGGACGAACGCTGGAACGCCGTGGTGAATTGCTCGCTTCCGGGCGCGCTCGCCACGAAGAGCCCGGCCGTCTGCTCCGGATTGGGTCGCAGCAAGCGCTCGCCCGACGGATCGCCGAAGCGCTCCCAAGTCCGCGAACGCGCCAAAACCTGACCGCGCTCGTCCAGGACGAGGGTCAGGACGTTGGGCTCGGCGGTCTGCTCCAGCGACTGCTGCAGCGCTTCGGCTTTCATGCCGGCGACGAGCACGAGGCGAACCGCATCGCCGCGAACGACCGGCACGCAAAGCAGAACGATGCGTCCGGCGTGCGCCAGATCGGTTTCCGCGTCCGTCTGAACGGCAGGCCGTCGCGTCTCGACAATCCGCCGGATCGTGTCCGTAGAGGCCATGTCCGGCAGGTCCGACCCGACGGGGCGCACTGTATTGAGGACCTGGCGTCCGCTGGACGGGTCGATCAACGCCAGGAACGCCCACTGCGGCACGGACGCGACCACTCGGCTCGCTGCGACGTGAAAATCAGGCAGAGTGGGCTCGTCCAGGCTGGGCAGGGCTGCGATGGCCTGTAGCGCGGTAGTCTCCTGCCGCACCTCTGCATCCAACCATTGCGACAGAGCGCTCGCGCGGCTTGTAAGGAAACTGTCGATCTCGCGCTGGCCTTTGCCGAACTCAGAGCGCAGCCAGAAGCCCGCGAAGACGATCAGGGGAACGAGGGCGGCCAGCACCGCCGCGATGAAGTAAAGCACGCGCAGGCGGGTCGCCCGCGCGCCCGATCGTTCGTGCGCGGGCTTGGCGCCCATCTGGCTGGGAGCCGCATGTCGCATTCAGCCCCTCACTTGTTACTTTGTCCGTTCAAGGGACTGCACAACGGAATGGAACGGCTCAGGTTCCAGCGTGGTAGAGCGGCGACTGCGCCTGAGCGCACTCCCTCGAAGCTGTTGGGATGAGAACTTCCCCCGCCAGCATGAGTTCCAGACGCAAGCCGCCTCATCTCGCTGGCGCGAGCGATCAGCCGGTTGAGATCGCTCAGACCTCGCACTCATCGGCAGGTCCTTGGAGCGGAGGAAATCGAGGTCGAACAGCTTCGATTGATACCGCGCGCCGTAGTCGCACAGCACCGTTACGATGGTGTGGCTTGGACCAAGCTGCTGCTCAAGCCGATCGCGCCAGCCACGTTGATCTCGGTGAGCCGCCCAGGGCGCGAGCCTCCGTGTTCCAAGACATCGAAGATGATCGGCACAAGCCGACGCCGGCGAGCGTTCCGCCTGTATGACTGCGCAGATGAACCCGACGAGGCTTTGCGTATCGTGCGACAGGCAATCGAAAAGAAGCCCCGCCGACGTTCGCCGGCGAGGCTTCTTTTGGTCAAGATGGGGTGGACCGGAACCCATCTTTGAATATGCCGATACCGAAACAGCGTTACTGGAACATGAACGTTATCCAGCGCAGATCACGCCTTCGCTGCGCCGACCGTATCCGCCATCCGGGCCCCGCGCGCGCCGAGCGGTTTTTCGGGTCCCTCGGTCGTGTCACGGGCCGTCTGATGTTCCATTTCGGAGTTTATAATTCGGCCCCGACGAGGACGATCGTGGTCGAGAGCCAGATCCAGGTCAGGAAGCCGATCGCAGCGCCCAGCGACCCGTATGTCTCGTTGTAGTTGCCGAAATTGGAGACGTACCAGGAGACAAGCATCGAGCCGACGACCCATACGACCGCAGCCAGGATGCTGCCGGCCGAAATCCAGCGCCACTGCGCGTTGTTGCGGCTTGGGCCGTAGCGGTAGAGAACGGCGAGCCCGCCGATGATGATGGCGAGCAGAACCGGCCAGCGCGCGAGGGAGATGATCCACTCGGCGGCCTTCCCGAGTCCGATGAAATTGAGGACGACCGGAACGACCACCACGCCGACAAGCGCCAGCACGAGAAACAGGATGGCGCCGAGCGTGAAGGCGAGCGAGCGCAGGTTGAGCGCGATGAACCCGCGCTTCTCGTCCTCGTCATAGGCGACGTTCAAGGCGTCGAACATCGCCTTCATGCCGGCATTGGCGCTCCATAGCGAGATCGCAAGGCCGGAGAAGAAGGCGAAGCCCAGGGTTCCGCTCCCTTTCGACGTGATGCGCTTCACCTGCTCGCCAACCACATCCAGCGCTCCTCCGGGCAAAAAGCCTCCCAGAGTGTTTGAATGGTCTTGGATCGTCCCGGCGTCTGCGAACAGGCCATAGATCGAAACCAGAGCTGCAACCGCAGGGAAAAGCGCGAGCAGAGCGTAAAAGGTCACGCCAGCCGCCACCGCCAGGATGCGGTCTTTGTTGACCTCCTCATAGACGCGCCACAGGATGTCCTTCCATCCTTTCTGTGGGATTTCGGTCGGCGAGTCGGCGTCTCGGCCGCGCCCCGGCTCAGAGACGCGCCAGGAGGAAGCTGCGTTCTCCAAGTCTGGTCCGGACCGTGCCCGGCCATCCGTGCGCCCGCGCGCGGGACGGCCTTGCGCGGGCGCCTCGCCCGGCTTTCGCGCGCGCAGGGATGTTCGCGCGCGCAGGGATGTAAGCACAACGACGACGAATCCGAAGAGAATCCGCCAAAGCGTCGAGGATGACGCAGCGCCGGCCCTGGTCGCGGAACTATGGGGTGCGGATGGGCGCAACATGACCTTGACCTGAAGGCTGACTCGTTCGGCATAACGGGAGAGGCAAGGGAACCGTTCCTTGAAGATATTGCTCTCCCGCGGGAACGCTTTGAGCGCATCGGCCATTGAAGGGGCAAACCATCTCCTCGCTCCCGGCAGCGCCTCCGCATGTCAGAAACGCCCATTTTCGACGTCGTGATCGTGGGCGGGGGCCCGGCAGGTCTCAACGCAGCCCTGATCCTCGGCCGCTGCCGCCGGCGCGTTCTCCTATGCGACGCCGGCAGGCCGCGCAATGCGTGCTCGCGCGGCGTGCACGGCTTCCTTACCCGCGACGGCGTCAAGCCGGCTGAGTTGCGCCGCACCGCGCGCGAGCAGCTCGCGCCCTACTCATCCGTGGAGATTCGCGACATCGAGGTCACGCACGCAGCATGCGAAGACGGCCGGTTCACGGTGACGCTGGCGGACGAAGCGCGGGTTGGCGCGCGCAAGCTCCTGTTCGCGATCGGCGTCATGCACGACTTGCCGGCAATCGACGGGTTTGGAGAGCTTTGGGGCAAGGGCGTCTACAACTGCCCGTACTGCGATGGCTGGGAGCACCGCGATCAGCCCATCGCGGTCTATGGCCGCGGGCACAGCGGCAAAGGCTTTGCGATCGAGTTGACGACGTGGAGCCGAGACCTCGTTCTTCTCACCGATGGCCCCTCCGATCTTTCGCCGGAGGATCAGGGCGCGCTCGAACGCGCCCGCATCAGCGTCATTGAAGACCGTATCGCGAGGCTGGAGGGAGGCGAGCGGGGCCTCGAACGGATTTGCTTCGCGTCGGGCGAAGCGCTCGAACGCGACGCTTTGTTCTTCATCCAGGGCGAGTGCCACGTCCCGGAGCTTCTCACCAAATTGGACTGCAACTTGACCTCGAAGGGAACCGTCGAGACCTACAATTACGAGAAAACCAACGTGCCGGGGCTTTACGTGGCGGGCGACGCCTCGCGGCGCGTCCAGTTCGCGATTGTCGCCGCGGCGGAAGGAGCCATGGCCGCGTTCGCGATCAACAACGAGTTGACCGACGAGGATTTGAGGTAGGTCATGGAATGTCGGCCGATGACGACGGGAGCGGCTCTACGTGTCCACAGCATTGCTGTTTGGTCGCGCTGATTGGGCCGGAACCTTGCCCCGTCATTCCGGAGCATGCCGAAGGCATGAGCCCGGACCCATGAACATGTGCTTTTCATGGATGGGGCGATGCGGGTTCGTGCCTCTCCTGAACCGCCTGTGTTCGTGGGTTCCGGGGCGGGCCTCCGGCCCCGGAAATGACGGGGCAAGCCTGACGACCCGACCGAGAGACGCAGGAATGCAAGGCCACGCCTATGACGAAACCACGAAGCCCAACTGCGCGAGCGGGCGTTCTGCACGCGAAGCCGCGCGGAGGCATGAAAACGGACGACGGCGCGCACGGCGTTCAGGTCCTCGGCCTTACCTCTGGGCGCGACGGCCTCCTTTTCGTGCCGAAACGTCGCGGCGCGGCCGAGCCGGCTCCGCTGCTGGTCATGCTGCATGGCGCCGGCGGGCAGGCCACCCAACTCGTGGACCGCTTCGTCGAAACGGCGGAAGCGCGGGGCTACCTGATCCTCGCACCGGAGTCGCGCGGGCGCACCTGGGATGTGATCCTGGGCGGCTATGGGCCGGATGTGGCCTTCATCGACCGGGCGCTCGGCCGGGTGTTCGAGCGACGTGCGGTCGATCCGAACCGGATCGCGATCGCGGGATTTTCTGACGGCGCGTCCTATGCGCTCTCGCTCGGAATCGCCAATGGGGATCTGTTCACCGACGTCCTTGCCTTCTCGCCCGGTTACATGGCGCCGAGCCGGCATGAGGGGAGGCCCCGCATCTTCGTGTCTCACGGCGTCCACGATGCCGTTCTGCCCATCGATGCATGCAGCCGCCGTCTGGCGGCGACGCTCAGAGCCGCCGGCTACGATCTCGACTACCGCGAGTTCGACGGCGGGCATGCGGTTCCGCCCGAGATGGTGACGGCCGCGGTCGCCCGCTTTCTCAACTAACCCTCAAACGAGCGCTCGATGCCCTCTGCCGCTGCCGTGAAGCAGCCCGATCCGGTTGCGTCCCTTCCCGTCGAGCCCATGGGCCTCCTGGCGGTCCGTCTGCTCTCGCTAGCCCGGGAAGCCGGCCTGCGTGGGCTCATCCACATCGCCGGCAGCGACCGCCGGGCGGAACGCCTGGGGCGGCTTCTCGCCAGCCTCGCGCCGTCTCTCGACGTCATCGTCATGCCGGGGTGGGACTGCCTCCCCTACGATCGCGCCTCGCCATCGCGCGAGGTCATGGGCCGGCGCGTCGTGGCGCTGCGCCGCTTGACGGAAGCGAACGACGCCCCGCGCCTTCTCGTCACTACGCCGGACGCGCTGCTCCAACGCGTGCCGCCGCGCGAGACGTGGTCTCGATCCGGATTCATGCTCCAGGCCGGCGAACCGTTCGACCTCAGCGCGCTGGAAGCCTATCTTCAACACACAGGCTACGTCCTCGACGAGCGCGTCGACGAGCCTGGCGAAGC
>JAJKJG010000105.1 GCA_021154065.1 Methylobacterium sp. | reverse complement strand
CTCGCCGAGGGGCTGTGGCCCTGGCTCGAGAACCTGATCCTGCCCTCGATCGCGCTCGGCTGCGTCTTCATCGCGCTGATCGCGCGGATCACCCGCGCGACGATGCTCGAGGTGCTGAGCCAGGACTACATCAAGACCGCGCGGGCGAAAGGCCTCGGCCAGCCGGCGATCCTGTTCCTGCACGCGCTGAAGAACGCCGCCGTGCCGATCGTGACCGTCATCGGCATCGGCATCGCGCTCGTCATCGGCGGAGCGGTGGTGACGGAGAGCGTGTTCGTCATCCCCGGCCTCGGGCGGCTGACGATCGACGCCATCCTGCGCCGCGATTACCCCGTCATCCAGGGCGTGGTGCTGCTCTTCAGCTTCGTCTACGTGCTCGTCAATCTCGCCGTCGATCTCGTCTACACGCTGATCGATCCGAGGATCCGCTATTGAACGCGCCGGTCCTCGCCACGCCGGCGCCGGAGGGCATTGCGGCGGCGCCCGAACTGCCCGACATCCTTCCGGCTCCGAAGGCGCACGGCCCGGTCTGGGGCTTCGTGCGCCGGCACCCGGCGATCGCCGTCGGCGGCGCGCTCGTCGCGCTCATGCTGCTGATGGCGTTGCTGGCGCCGTATCTGTGGACCGTCGATCCGACGACGCTGGCGACGCATCGGCGCACGCGCGAGCCGTCGGCCGCGTACTGGTTCGGCACCGACATGCTCGGCCGCGACATCTACTCGCGCGTCCTCTACGGCGCCCGCGTCTCGCTGATCGTCGGCTTCTCGGTCGCGGTGCTCGCATCGCTCGCCGGGCTCGTCATCGGCATCTTCTCGGGCTTCCTGCGCTGGGCCGACGCCGTCGTCATGCGGGTGATGGACGGGTTGATGTCGATCCCGCCGATCCTCCTCGCCGTGGCGCTCATGGCCCTGACCCGCGGCAGCGTCGGCAACGTCATCGTCGCGATCACCATCGCCGAGGTGCCGCGCGTCGCGCGGCTCGTTCGCGGCGTCGTCCTGTCGTTGCGCGAGCAGCCCTATGTCGATGCCGCGGTCGCCGCCGGCACGCGCACGCCGATGATCATGCTGCGCCACATCCTGCCCAATACGCTGGCGCCGCTGACGGTGCAGGCGACCTACATCTGCGCGAGCGCGATGATCATCGAGGCGATCCTCTCCTTCATCGGCGCCGGTGTGCCGCCGACCATTCCGTCCTGGGGCAACATCATGGCCGAAGGGCGCGCCCTCTGGCAGGTGAAGCCCTACATCGTCTTCATCCCGGCGATCTTCCTCTCCGTGACCGTGCTCGCCGTGAATCTCCTCGGCGACGGGCTGCGCGACGCTCTCGATCCGCGCATGGCGAAGGAGATCTAGAGCGGTGGCGCTGCTCGACGTCGAGAATCTGCAGACCCATTTCCGGACCCCGGACGGCGTCAACCGCGCCGTCGACGGCGTCTCCTTCCAGGTCAAGGAGGGCGAGACGCTGGCGATCGTCGGCGAGAGCGGCTGCGGCAAGTCCGTCACCGCGAACTCGATCCTGCGCCTCATCCCCGAGCCGCCCGGCAAGATCGCCGGCGCGATCCGGTTTGAGGGCCGCGATCTCCTGGCGCTGCCCGAGCGCGCGATGCGCGACATCCGCGGCAACGACATCAGCATGATCTTCCAGGAGCCGATGACCAGCCTCAATCCGGTGCTGACGATCGGGCGCCAGCTGTGCGAGACGCTGCGCTTGCATGAAGGCATCGAGCGGCGCGCGGCGGAGGACCGCGCCGTCGAGATGCTGAACCTCGTCGGCATCCCGGAGGCGCGCCGGCGCCTTCGCGAGTATCCGCACCAGCTCTCGGGCGGCATGCGCCAGCGGGTGATGATCGCGATGGCGCTCGCCTGCAACCCGAAGCTGCTCATCGCCGACGAGCCGACAACGGCGCTCGACGTGACCATCCAGGCGCAGATCCTCGACCTGATGCGGGATCTCAAGCGCCGGATCGGGGCGGCGATCGTGCTCATCACCCACGACCTCGGCGTCGTCGCCGAGGTCGCCGAGCGGGTCATGGTGATGTACGCCGGAAAGAAGGTCGAGGAGGCGCCGGTCGCGGCCCTGTTCCGCTCGCCGCGCCACCCCTACACGCAAGGCCTTCTCGGCGCCGTGCCGAAGCTCGGCTCGTCGCTTTCCGGAGAAGCGACGCGGCTCGCCGAGATCCCGGGCCTCGTGCCGAGCCTCAAGAGCCGCATTCGCGGCTGCGTCTTCGCCGGCCGCTGCCCCTATGCGACTGACCTCTGCCGCGAGATCGCGCCGGCGTTGACGATGAAGGCGCCCAGCCACGTCGCCGCCTGCCACTACGCGCCGCGGGAGGCGGTCGCCGCATGAACGCGAGGCACTGTCCCTTCCTTTTCCCTCCCCCTTGCGGGGAGGGCGGACTCGGCCGAAGGCCGAGCCGGGTGGGGGTTGCAGGCGTAGAGCGCCGGCGGGAGGCCTGTCCTGGCGGCGCGGCGCAACGGCGCCGATCCGACCTGACCCGTCGACCCCCACCCCGCGACGGCGTCTCGTTCCACGTCGAGAAAGGCGAGACGCTGGCGCTTGTCGGCGAATCGGGCTGCGGCAAATCCACGGTCGGGCGCGCGATCCTGCGGCTTTTCGACATCACCGCCGGCCAGGTGGTGCTCGACGGACGGCGCATCGACGACCTCTCGGCCGATGCCCTGCGGCCGCTGCGGCGGCGCGTGCAGGTCGTGTTCCAGGACCCGTTCTCGAGCCTCAATCCGCGCATGCGCGTGCGCGACATCCTGGCCGAGCCGATCCGCAATTTCGGCCTCGCCCGATCCGCCGTCGACCTCGAGGACAAGGTCGGACGCCTCATGGATACGGTGCGGCTGCCGCGCGACGCGGTGAACCGCTGGCCCCACGAATTCTCGGGCGGGCAGCGCCAGCGCATCGGCATCGCCCGGGCGCTCGCGGCCGAGCCCGACCTCATCGTCTGCGACGAGGCGGTCTCGGCGCTCGACGTCTCGGTCAAGGCGCAGATCGTCAACCTCCTGCAGGACCTGCAGAAGGAGCTCGGCCTGGCGCTTCTCTTCATCAGCCACGACCTCGCCATCGTCGAGCACATGACCCACCGAGTCGCGGTGATGTATCTCGGCAAGATCGTCGAGGTCGCGGGGAAGCGCGCGATCTTCTCGGCTCCGAAGCACCCCTATACCGAGGCGCTGCTCTCGGCCGTGCCGGTGCCCGAGCCCGGCGCCGGCCGCCAGCGCATCATCCTGAAAGGCGACGTGCCGAGCCCGATCAACCCGCCGAAGGGCTGCCGCTTCCACACCCGCTGCCCCTACGCGTTCGAGCGCTGCCGCGTCGAGGAGCCGCCGCTCAGGCCGGTGGAGACCGGACACCTCGCGGCCTGCCACCTTCACGACCTTGCGCCGCAGGACAACCCGCTCGGCGCAAGCCGGCCCGCGACGCCGCCGCACTGATCCGGTGAATGCCTGGCAGCTCCTGCCGGCGACAGCCTATGATTCCACCGATCGAGAGCTAGGATGGAAGGCACGGAGAGAGCCGACATGGACGATTATCAGAACCGCAGCTACGGCGAGATCCCGGTCGGCTTCGGCGAAAAGCCCGGCATTGTCGTGGTCGATTTTCAGACCGCCTTCACCGACCCTCGCTATCCGCTCGGCGGCGCTCCGCTGGTCATGCGGGCGGTCGAAAACACCGCGAAGCTCCTCGCGGTGGCGCGGCGCTACGACGTGCCCGTGGCGAGCTGCTACACGGCCTACATGAACGAGCGCGAGATGCCGTACTGGAAGATCACCGCGGTCCGCGACACCTTCCGCGAGGATCATCCGAGCTCCGCGCTCGATCCCCGGATCCATGACCCGAGCTACGATCTCACCGTCTGCAAGAAGGCGCCCTCGATCTTCTTCGAGACCGGGGTCAGCGCCTACTTCGTCAAGGAGCGGGTCGACACCGTCATCGTCACCGGCTGCAACACGTCCGGCTGCATACGGGCAACCGCGATCGACAGCTTCAGCTATCGTTTCCGGACCATCGTCCCCGAGGATTGCGTCGGCGACATCGAGGAGCAGCCTCACCGCGACAACCTGCGCGACCTCGGCCGGCGCTACGTCGACGTCGTTGACCTCGCGACCTGCCTCTCGTTCCTCGACGAATGGCGCAAGAAGAACGCGCACTAGGCTCAACGCAAATCCCAATGCCTCAGCGTACCTGGAGCCTGCGATGAGCCTGCCGGCCGCGTCTCGCGTCAATGAGAACGTCTATCAGCGTCTCGGCCTGCGAACGATCGTCAACGCCTCCGGCCCATCGACGCGGCTCAGCGGCGGCATCATGCGTCGCGAGGTTGCCGAGGCCATGTCCGAGGCGTCGCAATGGTGCGTCGATCTCGCCGAGCTGCAGGGCCGGGCGAGCGAGATCCTCGCCGCGGCCACCGGCGCCGAGGCCGGATACGTGACCGCCGGCGCATCGGCGGCCTTGATGCTGGCGACGGCCGCCTGCCTCGCCGGGCTCGATCCCGCGAAAATGAACCGCCTGCCGGACACGACCGGGATGGCAAACGAGGTCGTCGTCGCGCGCAGCCAGCGCAACATGTACGACCACGCCGTCGCCCAGGCCGGGGCGAAGCTGATCGAGGTCGGCATTCCCGATCGCTTCTCCGGCGCCGGGGTGCGCGACACGCAGGTCTGGGAATACGAGGCGGCGATCACGGATCGGACGGCGGCAATCCTATGGGTCGCGCAGCCGCACGCCGAGCCGGGCTTGACGGAGATCGTCGCCCTCGCCGGCCGGCACGGCCTGCGGCTGATCGTCGACGCGGCCGGTCAGCTGCCGCCGGCCGAGAACCTGAAGCGTTTCATCGCCGAAGGGGCCGACCTCGTCGCCTTCTCTGGCGGCAAGGCGATCGGCGGGCCCCAGGCCTCGGGCATCCTCGCCGGCCGGCGCGAGCTCATCCAATCGGCAGCGCTCCAGCAGCTCGACCAAGACACCTATTTCGAGCAGTGGAGCCCGCCGGCGAGTCTGTTCGACAAGGACAAGCTGGCCGGCCTTCCGGCAAGCGGCATCGGGCGCGCGGCGAAGTGCGGCAAGGAGGAGATCGTCGGCCTCCTCACCGCGCTCAAGCTCTTCCTCGAGGAGAATTCGGAGGAGCGGCGCCGGGGCTGGCTCGCGACCTGCGAGGAGATCGCTCACAGCCTTAAGGGAATGAACGGCGCGGTGGTCGCCGTGGTCGACCAGAAATACAAAGGCGCGCCGGCGGTCGAGCTCGCGGTCGACGAGGGCGTGCTCGGCCTGTCCGCCCGCGCGCTCATCAAACGCCTGCAGGACGGCGACCCGCCGGTCCATGCCAACCACGCGCGCGTGCGGGACGGCATCGTCGTCTTCGGCCCGACCTGCATGAGGCCGGGCGATGCCGCGATCGTCGTCGCTCGCGTCCGCGCCGAGCTCAACGCGCGGTGACGAGCCGCATCGGATAGGAGCCCACCACCATGACCATGCCGGCATTCACGAGCGCCGATCTCGATGCGCTGCGCGAGTGGGATACGCCCACCATCTGCAACGGCCTCGAGCTCATCGTCCCCGAGCGCAGAGGCCTTGGCTTCACCGTCGATCCTCTCGTCGCCTGGGATCCGACGCTGCCGCCGATCGTCGGCGTCGCCCGCGTCGGCACCATCCGGGCGAAGGAACCGCCGCGCGGGCAGGTGGCCGACCGGGCGGACTGGTACGATTACGTGGCGCGCGCCGAGCATCCGACGATCGTCGTCATTCAGGACATCGACGATACGCCGGGCTACGGCGCCTTCTGGGGCGAGGTCAACTCGGCGCTTCACAAGGCGCTCGGCGCCCGCGGCTGCGTGACGAATGGCTCGTTCCGGGACGTGACCGCCTGGGCCGAGGGCTTCCAGATGCTCGGCGGCCGCATCGGGCCGAGCCACGCCCATGTCCATGTCGTCGATTTCGGCAGGCCGGTGAACGTCTTCGGCATGCTGGTCGGGCACGACGACGTGATTCACGCCGACCGGCACGGCGCCGTCGTCGTACCGGCCGAGGCGGTGACCAAGCTGCCGGCCGCGATCGCGCTGATCGAGCGCCGCGAGCGCGTCATCCTCGATGCTTGCCGGTCCCCGAGCTTCTCGGCGAAGGACCTGCGCGAGATCATGAAGCGGTCGCGCGAGATTCACTGAGCCGCAATCCGAAGCCGCGGCCGACGACAGGCGCGCCTTCAGCTGCCCTCGATCAGGACGCAGTGGCGGGGCTCCACCGACAAGAAGGCGTCCCGGCCCTCCGGAATGGGCTCGAGCGCCGCCGAGCGGACGACGAGGTCGCGGTCGCCCCAGGTCACGTTCACCTGCGAGAAGTCGCCCTGGAAGACGCAGTGGTGCACCCGCACCGGCCAGACGTTCCTTAAGCCGGCCGGCCGCTCGAAGCTCAGGCGAAGGTAGACCGTGCGGACCGAGAAGACGGGCTCGGGCGGCACGGCGCGGCCGTGCGCGACGCCGTGAACGACCTGTCCCGCCGAGGTTTCCAGCGCGATCAGACCGTCGCTCGCGAGGTCCGGCCGCAACTGGCCGGCGATCAGGTTCGAGGAGCCGATGAAGTCGGCGACGAACGCGTTGCGCGGCAGGTTGTAGATCTCGGTCGGCGACCCGATCTGCTCGATATTGCCGTCGCGCATGACGACGATCCGGTCCGACATGGCGAGCGCCTCCTCGAGGTCGTGCGTCACGTAGACCGAGGTGATGCCGAGCCGGTGCTGCAGCTCGCGGAGCTCGATCCGCATGTCGGCGCGCAGCTTGGCATCGAGGTTCGAGAGCGGCTCGTCGAACAGGAGGACCGAGGGCTGGAACACGCAGGCACGGGCAAGCGCCACGCGCTGCTGCTGCCCGCCCGAAAGCGCCGACGCCGGCCGGTTCTCGTAAGGGGCCATCTGCACGAGCGCGAGCGCTTCCCTGACCCGCGTCAGGATCTCGTGCCGGCTCTTGCGGCGCACGCGCAGGCCGTAGGCGACGTTCTCGAAGACGGTCATGTGCGGCCAGATGGCGTAGGACTGGAATACCATCGAGAGGCCGCGCTTCTCGGCCGGGATGTTGATGCCCTCCGCCGACGCGTACATCGTCTCGCCGCCGATGCGGATCGCGCCCGCGCTCGGGCGCTCGAGGCCGGCGATCGCCCGCAAGGTCGTCGTCTTGCCGCAGCCGGAGGGCCCGAGGAGGGTCAGCTGCTCTCCGGCCCGGACCCGGAAGCTGATGCCCTTCACGGCCGGCACCGGCCCGTAACGGATCTCCAGATTCTCGATCTCGATATGGGTGCGAGGGATAGCGGCCTCCGGCGCCGCCGCCGCACGCTTTCCGTCCTCCGGCGACAGCGGCTCCATGCGGCCTACTCGCCCGCGTACATCGACGCGCGCCGCGTCAGGGCGAGGAACACCACCATGGCGATCGCGATCACCAGGGTCTGGATCAGCGCCATCGCGGCGGTGAGCTCGGCGCTCGTCGCGAACCACGATTCGACGATCGTCGGCGTGACCACCTTGGCGTTCGGCCCCATCAGCAGGATCGAGGCGCCGAGCTCGCGCACGCTGGCGATGAAGAGCAGGAGCCAGGCGGCGAGAAGTCCGGGGCAAAGCAGCGGCATCGTCACGGTGCGGATGCGATAGCCCCACGGCGCGCCGCACATCTGCGCGCATTCCTCGAGGCTCTTGTCGATCTGCAGCATCACGCCCGAGATGGTGCGGACGCCGAGCGGCAGGAACACGGTCAGATAGGCGATGAGCAGGAGCCAGAGCGTGCCGTAGATCGGGATCGGGAAGACGATCCAGGCCCACATCATGCCGAAGGCGAAGACCAGGCGCGGCACCGCCTGGGGGAACATGACCAGGTATTCGATGAACCCGCTGCCGGGCAGCCTGGAGCGGTAGATGAGCCACGAGATCAAGCCCATCAGCACGACGCCGATGCTGGCGGTCGCGACCCCAAGCAGGAGGCTGTTGCCGAGCGCCGCCCGCACGGCATTCATCGTGAAGGCGGTCTGATAGTTGGCAAGCGTCCAATTCGAGGCGGCCGGAAAGGCGACCGCGATCTTCTGCACCGAGGCGAAGGCCAACGTCATCAACGGCAGCGCGACCGAGAGGAGAACATAGAAGACGCACACGGCGAAGAGCAGCCAGCGCAGGCGCCCGACGTCCATCACCCGCGGCCGGAACGCCTTGCCGCTAATCGTGACGTAGCTCCGCCCGGCGATCAGCCGGCGATAGAGGAACAGCATCAGGAACATGACGGCGAACAGCGACACCCCCATCGCCGCCGCGAGCGGGATGCGCGGCGGGTATTGCGAGACGAGCTGGTACATCGCCGTGGTGACGACGTAGAAGCGGTCGGGATTGCCGAGCACAAGCGCCGCCGAGAACGAGCCCAGCATCTCGGCGAAGACCAGGATCGCCGCCCCGAGCACGCCCGGAGCGACGAGCGGCAGCGTCACCCGCAGCATCGTCCTGAGGCGGCTGGCGCCGATCACCTGCGAGGCTTCCTCGAGCGCCGGATCCATCGACTTCATCACCGCGCCGATCATCACGAAGGCGACGGAGCCCTCGAACAACGCCATGACCCAGGCGATGCCGAACGGGGTGACGAGATTGATCAGGGCATTCTCGCCCCCGAGCGCACGCCAGACCTGGTTGACGAAGCCGCTCTCCGGCGCCCCGAGCAGGCTCCAGGCGAAGGCGCCGAGCAGCGGCGTCATGTAGTAGGGCACCGCCATCAGCTGCTCGAGCGTGCGCCGGCCGGGCACGTTCGTGCGCGACAGGATCCAGGCGGTCACGAAGCCGAAGAGCAGCGCCATCACCGTCGCCGCAAGCGAGACGGTGAGCGTATTGAGCATGATCTCGGAATACTGCGGCAGCGCCTCGAAATTGCCGAGCCCATACGCGGTCGGCGGCCTCGCGTCGGGGTCGCCGACGTCGAGCGCCGCCTGCATGAGATAGAAGATCGGGTAGAGGACGAGGATGCCCGCGGCGCCGGCGACGCCGAAGCCGGCGATGGCCTGTCCCGACGGGACCTGCCACCGCAGCGCGGGCGCCTGCACGCTTCGCGCTCCCTAGAGCCCGAGCATGCCGTTCCAGTCCTTGGTGAACTTGTCGCGGCTGCCGAGATAGTCGGCATAGTCGGTCGGGGTGAGCAGCTTGAAGTCGGACAGGCGCTTGCCGGTCGGCATCGGCGGCGCATCCGTGCGCAGCGAGCCGTAGATCAGATGCGGATTGCTCTGGTAGAACGCCTGCCCGCGGTTCGACATCGCCCAGTCGACGAAGAGCTTGGCGACCTCAGGATGCGGCGCCTTGTCGACCACCCCGACCAGGAGCGGCGTCGCCGGCAGGCCGTCCTCCGGCGCGACGAACTCGATCGCGGCACCCTTCTCCTTGTACAGCACATAGGCCGCGTATTCGGCGAGCGCGCAGACCTTGTCGTCGCCCTTGGCGAGCCGGTCGAAGAGCTGGACCCGGGAATCGAAGCCGCGCGGGCGCTGCTTCGCGAACGCCTGCCAGTACTCGTCCCCGTAGAGCTTGCGCAGCTCGTACCACTGCACGAACTGCAGTCCCGAGGAGGAGATCTTGCAGCTCATCGCGTTGCGCCACTTCGGATCGAGCAGATCCTTCCAGCTCTTCGGCGCCTCCTCCGCCTTAACCTTGGCGGTCGAGTAGGCGAGGCCGCCGAAGGTGACGCCGGTCCAGAAGAAGGCGCCGGCCGGATTGCTGAGGTGTTCGGGCTTGTAGCCGCCGGCTTCCGGCGAGTGGTAGATCTCGTAGCCGCCCTTCTTCTGGAAATCGAGCGCCGGGGCGAGGTCGGAGAGCTGGAGGATATCGACGTCGAAGCGGCCGGCGGCGCGCTCGGTCGAGATCTTGTTGTACAGCGCTCCGGTCTGGGCCCGGACATAGCTGGTCTTGATCTTCGGGAAGTCCTTGCCGAAGGCCTCGGCGATCGCCGCCGTCCCGGCCTCGTTCTCATGGCAGTAGAAGACGAAGGCGCCCTCCTGCTCGGCCTTCGCGACGTCGGCATAGGTGAGGAAGTCGAGAACCTTGGTCGGGGTTTTCGCCGGCGCCTGGGCATAGGCGCCGCGGGCCGAAAGGCAGGCGATCGGCGAAGCGAGCGCGACCGACGCGCCGAGAAGCGTTCGGCGGGTGAGCTTGTCTCGGTTGGATCCGGGCATGGCGTTTCTCCCAAAAGGCGGCTTTGGCGCTGATGGCGCTCTCGTCGACGTTTCGCAGCCTGCGCCGCCACAATGGTTCGCAAAAGCGCAGCGCGCAACGGGTGCCAGTCGGCAGGCAACGCTCGCGTCCCCGGCTTAGGTCCGTCGCCGGGCGCGTTGACAGAGCCGGGTCGATCGATTGTGGTGTGCATCCAAATCAGGCGTGCGCCCGACCCTGGAAGGGCGGCGCTGTTTCCCGGGCCATCATGAGGGCGGAGACCTCGATCATGCGGCGATCATTGCGGCTCGCGGTCCTCGCCTTCGGCGCCTCGCTCCTGACGGCCGCCGGCGCCGCCGAAGCGCAGCAGAAGCTCGTCGTCTACTCGGCGAACGACAGCACGCTGAACGATCTCGTCTTCGCCGCTTTCGGAAAGGAATCGGGCATCCAGGTCGAGCCGGTCTCGACCGGCTCGGGCGTGCTCGTGAAGCGCCTCCAGGCCGAGAAGGACCGGCCCCAGGGCGACATCATCTGGGGCATCAACCGCGCCCTGCTCGAGAGCAACAAGGCCTATTTCGCGCCCTACAAGACGAAGGAAGCGGAAGCCGTCCCGGCCCAGTTCCGCGACCCCGAAGGGCTGTGGACCGGCACCAACGTGCATCTCCTCGTCATCCTCCAGAACACGAAGGCGCTGCCGGAGGCCGGCGGCCCGAAGGGCTGGAGCGACCTCCTCGACCCGAAATACAAGGGCAAGGTCGCCTTCACCGACCCGGCGAATTCCGGCTCCGCCTATTCCAACGCGACCATGCTCGTCGAGCAATGGGGCGGCGGCGACGCCGGCTGGGCGAAGCTCAAGGCGCTGTTTGCCAACACGCGGGTGTTGAACCGCTCGACGCTCGTGTTCCAAGGGGTCGGCAACGGCGAGTACCCGCTCGGGATGTCGCTCGAATATGCCGGTCCGCTCTGGGCGAGCAACGGCGCGCCGGTCAAGACCATCTACCCGGCGGACGGCACGCTCGCGCTGATGGAGGGCGTCGCCGTCATCAAGGGCGGGCCGAACCCGGACGCGGCGAAGAAGTTCGTCGACTACGTCACGCGCAAGGACGTCCGTGAGATGATCCTGAAGGCGACCTTCCGCCGGCCGGCGCGCCAGGACCTCGACCTGTCGACGCTGCCGGGCGCCATGCCGCCGCTCGCGAGCCTGAAGCTCCTCGAATACGACGAGGAGGGCTGGAATGCGAAGCGCACCGAGACGCTCGAGAAGCTCAAGGAAACCATCCAGGCGACGCGCTGAGCGGGCCCGTTGGCGCGGACGCCGACCTTTGGCCAGCATCGGGATCGATCGCGTCAGCCGATCCTTCGGCGCCGTGCGCGCCGTCGACGACATCTCGATCACCATCGCCGATGGCGAGTTCTTCACTTTGCTTGGGCCCTCCGGCTGCGGCAAGACCACGCTGTTGCGGATGGTCGCCGGCTTCGCCGAGCTCGAGAGCGGCGAAGTGCGTTTCGGCGCCCGGCGCATCGACACGCTGCCGCCGCACAAGCGCAACACCGGCATGGTGTTCCAGAACTACGCCATCTTCCCGAACCTGACCGTCGGCGGCAACGTCGCCTACGGCCTCAAGGCGCGGGGCGTTGCGCGGAGCGGGATCGATGCCCGCGTCTTGCGCGCCCTGCGCCTCGTCCAGCTCGAAGGCTACGACGCGCGCTGGCCGCACCAGCTCTCCGGCGGCCAGCTCCAGCGCGTCGCGATCGCCCGAGCCCTGGTGATCGAGCCCGAGGTGCTGCTGCTCGACGAACCGCTCTCGAATCTCGACGCCCAGCTCAGGGTCGAGATGCGGGGCGAGATCCGCGAGCTGCAAAAGACGCTCGGCATCACCGCGATCTACGTGACGCACGACCAGGAGGAGGCCCTGTCGATCTCGGACCGGGTCGCGGTCATGCGCGGCGGGCGTCTCGAGCAGATCGGCGCGCCGAAGGAGCTGTACCGCCGGCCGGCGACGCCTTTCGTCGCCGCCTTCCTCGGCACGACCAATCTTCTCGACGGCATGGTCGCCGGGCAGCAGGGCCAGGGCACGCTCGTGCGGCTCGGCACCAGCGCCTTCGTCGTGCCGAAGCTCGCCGCGGCCGAGGGCGCCGCCGTCACGTTCTCGCTTCGACCCGAGGCGCTCCGCCCGCTCGCTGATGGCCACGCCGCGCCCGCGGGCTTCGCGACGATCGCCGCCGAATTGACGCGGCTCGAGTTTCTCGGCGCGCTGACGCGAATCGAGGCTCGCCT
>JAJKJG010000104.1 GCA_021154065.1 Methylobacterium sp. | reverse complement strand
TTCTTCCCCGGGCTGTCGGCGGTCGCCGGCGTCAGGATGTCCTTCTCGCGCAGGATCGGCGCCTCGCCTTCGATGTGGAAGCGGGTTCGGCTCTCGCCGTTTCGGATGAGGGCGGTGCCGACGATGATCCGCTCGCCGGGCTTGAGCTCGACCTTGAGGGTCATGGCGGGTTCCTTCGCGCGCTTTAGCCGAACAGCCGGAGCACGGCTTGATCGGCCTGCGCGGCCAGCGACAGTGCCGTTTGCGAGAGCTGCTGGCGCGTGTTGAGGGCGAGAAGGTTCGCGCCCTCCTCATTCTGGTCGGCGAGCACGAGGCCGTCCGCGCCCGTCGTCAGCGAGAGGATCATGCCGTTCGTGAACTCCTGCCGGTTCTTGATCACCGTCAGGTTGGCGCCGAAAGTCGAGGCTTGCGTGCGCAGCTTCAGGGTCGCTGCGTCGAGGTTCGTCAGGGCGGCGTCAATATCGGCGTCGGCGGCCCAGTTGTTGGCGCTCGCGGCGATGCCGAGCCCAGCGGTGTCGAGCGCGGCGCCGTTCACCGTGAGCTGGGTCGTGCTCTGCTCGTTGAACACGACGGTGAGGTTGTTGGGTGAGCCCTTGATCAGGTTGACGCCGTTATAGCCGGAGTCCTTGGCAAGGTCGTCGATCTGGGTGCGCAGGGCATCGAACTGGGCCGCGTAGGCGGCGCGGGCGGTCGGGTCGCTCGTCAGCTTCGCCTGGCGGGCGACGGCCTGGGCGGTTTCGACGAGCTTCTTCAGCCCGGTGATGCCGGTGTCGGCGGCTTCGAGGGTCTTCACCGCAAGCCCCATCGCGTCGAGCAGGCGCGACAGGTCGGAGGCTCGGCTCTTCAGCCCCTCGGAGACGAAGAAGTTCGTCGGATTGTCGAGGGCGGAGTTCACCTTGCGGCCGGTGGCGAGCCGCATCTGCGTCGCGCTCTGCTGCTCGGCCGTCTTCTGCAGCGAGAGGAGGTTCTGGCGGACGCCTCGCGAGAGGGTGATGTCGGACATGGCGAAGCCTCGGCAAACCCCGGGGCGGCCCCCGGTTTGTTCCGCCGATAATCCTTCGTTAGGGCTAATGAACGGTTAATGCGCCGCGCCGCCGGAGCAGGACTCGCAAACGCAAAACGGCGGGGCCGTGGCCCCGCCGCTTTCCGTCGCGCCTCTTTCCGGCGATCAGAACAGCCGCAGCACGGCCTGGTCGCGCTGCGCCGCGAGCTGCAGCGCCGTCTGGGCGAGCTGGCCGCGGGTGTTGAGCGCGAGCAGGTTCGCGCCTTCCTCGTTGCTGTCGGCGAGGACGAGCTGGTCGGCGCCGGTCTTGAGCGTGTTGATCATGCTCGCCGTGAACTCCTGCCGGTTCTTGACGACCGTCAGGTTGGCGCCGAACGTCGAGGCCTGCGTCCGCAGCGTCGTCAGCGCCGCCGACAGCTCGGTCAGGGAGGCGTTGATGTTGGTGGTGCCGTTGGTCGCGTGCGCCCAGCCGGCGCCGTTGGTGCCGGTATCGAGCGTCGCGGCGTCCGAGACGGCAAGACCCGCCGAGTCCAAGGCGGCGCCGGTGATCGCGAGCTTGCTCTGGGCGGCGCCGGTCTTCTCGTTGAAGATGACGGTGAGGTTGTCCGGCGTCCCCTTGACGAGGTTGACGCCGTTGTAGCCTGAGTCCTTCGCCAGCTCGTCGATCTGGGTGCGGACCTGGTTGTACTGGGTCTGGAGCTTCGTCCGGGTCGCGGTGTCGGTGGTGTCGAGCGCCTGGTTGGCAAGGCTCTGCGCGGTCTCGACGAGCTTCGAGATGCTCGAGATGCCGTTGCTCGCCGCCTCGAGGGTCTTCACAGCCTGGCCGATCGAGTCCTGGATGCGGCTGAGATCGTTGGCGCGTCCGCTCAGCGCCGAGGCGGTGAAGTAGTTCGACGGGTTGTCGAGGGCGGAGTTGACCTTCTTGCCGGTCGCGAGGTGGAGCTGCGCTTCCTGCGCCGCCGCATTCGTCTGCTGGATCGAGGTCAATGCGGCGCGCACGCCGGAGGTGAGCGAAATGTCCATGGAAATGACCCTTCTGGTTCACGAGCCTTCTGGCCGGCGCGCCCTCCTGGGCCCGCGGTCCGAACAATCGGCGTTCGCCTTCTAAGGAGGTGTAAAGACGGGACGGCCTCGCGAGACGTGGTTAACCTCGGCCTAAGCCGCGCTCACTTTGGCCAACGAGAAGAGGCCCGCGAGCCCGCGGGCAGCCGGCCGAGCAGGGAAAGGCTCAGGCGATCTTTTCGATCCGCGGTCCGCTTCCGCGGGCGCTTTCCTGGGCGGCCTGCATCTCGCGAATGTAGGCCCGCAGCCGCAGGATGGCCTCGTCCGGGGTTTGGCGCATCACGCGGTCGGTCTCCCGGTCGATCACCTGGAACACGACCTCCCGGGTCCTCGGATCGATCTCGACCTTGCGCCTGACGAGCTCGGACGGGCCCTGGTCGACGGCCGCCCCCGGGGCGCGGCTCGAGTCGAAGCGCGTGGCGGCGGCTTCGCCTGCCTGCTGCACGGCGGCGTCGGCCGGAAGCTCGGTCGCGACTCCGCGAGCCGCCTGCACAGCGTCACCCCGCGGCGCCGTGCTCGGGGCCGGGACGGCAGGGATCCTCGCGATGCTGCCGGTATCCATGGCGGATGCCCAGACGCAGTCGTTCTGACTGCCTGGACATGACGTAACGGCGAAACCTGAAGGGGGAGTTTCAAGACATGGTGAATCGGAGTGAGAACGCTCCCGTGCCGTGAGCAATGAACAAAACGATTCCGGCAATCCATACTCGCCGGGGTTGGCGATGAACGCGATATACACTCTGTTACCTTAACGAAATGTAAGAGCGGTTCGCATTATTTGTCCGCTGCAGGCTTTGTGACCGTGTGACATGAGTTCCCTCCGACCCGCCTCGGCAACCCCGTTTGCCACCTCCGGCTATTGCGCGAGACCCGGTGAGCCTGAACCCGCGGCTGCGGCGACGCCGAGCCACATTCTCCTCGCCGATCGCGACCTCAGTGCGCAGGCGCCGATCGCCGAGTACGTCGGCCGCAGCTATCCTTCCATCACGATCGTCAAGGCGAGCGATGGCGACGAAGCGTCGAAGGCGCTTGAAGACCATCCTGTCGGTATCGCGCTGATCGACCGATGCCTGCCAGGCTTGGACGGCGCGGATTTCGTTCGCGAGCTGAGGAAACGGGCCACCTTGTTCGGTCTTCTGTCCGATCGCCTCGTCCCGCGGTGGGCTCGTGTTGCCCAAGCCATCGGTGCTTACGATGTGCTTCTCAAGCCGCTTCGGCCCGCACAGGTGGACAATTTCCTCGCGGCGTGGAACCGCACCTGCCAACCGGCGAACGTTCTCCTGGTTGAGTCTTCGCAAAAAACTTTGGATGTCGTCGCGCGGCTGCTGCGGCAGAGCAGCTTCAAGCTCAATCTCGATTTTTCGGGCACCGCTCGGGAGGCGCTGAAGGCGCTCGTGCCGGAGTTCTACGACATCGCATTCGTGAACCTCGCCCTCGCCGATGGCAGTGGGGTCGAGACCGCTCTCCGGGTGATCGCCCGGTCACCGAGCACCAAGATCATCACGTTCGGAAACCACGACCGGTTCACAGCCGCCACCCTGAAGAGTCTCGGCGTGGCAGCGCATCTGCCGGTGCCGTTCGAACCGCATGCCTTGGAACTGGCGCTGCACGACCTGTTCGGGCTGTGGCGACCCTATCTGCTGCAGGCCATCGACCAAGCCGAGAAGAGCGACCAGACCGGGGTCGACTACCTTTTCAAAGCCGCGGGCTGAGCTGGCCTTGCTCGCCGCGTCCCGCGCCCGCTAGAGGCTGCGCGAGACGACGAGGGGCGCCGCCGCTGGTGCGGATCGTCCCAAACCCGTCGCCGGGCCGTAGGTCATGGGCCGCGACGCGCGGGTGATCTCCTCCGAGAGGCTCTTGATCAGTCCTTCGGAGACCGCGCGCGCGGTCGCGAGCACGATCCGGTTCTCCTCGACGGTGCGGCCGAAACCGGCGTGGGCGGCCCGCAGGCCGTCGACGGCCTCGGGCGCAAAGCGGGCGAGCGCCACCGCGTTCGCCTTGACGGCCTCGAGACCGCGCAGATAGCGCGCCGCGAGCTCGCCCTTTTTCGCTTCCGACGCAAGTCCGTCGCGGATCCTGCCGGCGCGGACCTGCGCGGTCTCCGCGCCCAACGTCGCCTCGAGCTCGCGCATGCCGGACAGGACCGAGCCGATGAGGTCCTCGGCCCCGGCCCGGCTCGTCACGCGGGAGATGTCAGGCGTTTCTGGCATGGGGGCCCTCTTGCAGCTTCAAGAGCTCGCGGTAGATCTGGCTCGCGATGCCGACGCCGCCGGCCTTCGCGATGCCGCCGGCGTATTCCTTGACCAGCATCGAGCGGTAGACCGCGCCGCCGGTGCCGTTGTCGCCGAGCGGCCCCTCCGTGCCGCTCGACGCGAACACCCGCTCGAGGGTCTGCTCGAGGAACATCGTCTCGAAATCCTGGGCCGTCTTTTTCGCCTTGTCGGCGGGCGCGGCGAATGGCGAATTGCGAATGGCAGATGGGAGAGCCTTCGCCGCCTGCGCTTCGCCATTCGCCGCTGCCCGCATCACATCACCTCGATGTCGGCTTGCAGCGCGCCCGAGGCTTTGATCGCCTGCAGGATCGAGATGAGGTCGCGCGGGCCGATGCCGAGCGCATTCAGGCCGTCGACGAGCTCGCGCAGGGTCACACCCTCGCGGACGACGGCAAGCTTGTTGGCGTCGCCGGTGTCGACCTTGACGCCGGTGCGCGGCACGACCCGCGTTTCGCCGTTCGACAGCGGGTTCGGCTGGCTCACCTGCGGCTGCTCGGAGATCGTGACCGTCAGGTTCCCTTGCGCGACCGCGACCGTCGAGACCCGCACGTCCTTGCCCATCACGATGATGCCGGAGCGCTGGTCGATGACGATCTTGGCGGTCTGGTCGGGCTCGACCCGAAGCTGCTCGACCTCGGTGAGGAGCTGGATCATGTTGCCCCGGTACTTCGGCGGGATCTGGATGTGCACCGTCGAGGGGTCGGTCGGCTCGGCGGTGTCGGCGCCGAGGAAATCGTTGATGGCGGCGGCGATGCGCTTCGCCGTCGTCAGGTCGGGGTTGCGCAGCGCGAGACGGAGCGCCTTCTGGGCGTTGAGCTTGAACTCGACCTCGCGCTCGATCAGCGCCCCGTTCGAGATCCGCCCGACGGTCGGCACGCCGCGGGTGATCTTCGCCGCGTCGCCCTCGGCCTGGAAGCCGGCGATCGCGACCGACCCTTGGGCGACCGCATAGACCTCGCCGTCGGCGCCGAGAAGCGGGGTCACGAGGAGGGTGCCGCCCTGGAGCGACTTCGCGTCGCCGAGCGCCGAGACGGTGACGTCGAGACGGGTTCCTTGCGTCGAGAAGGCGGGCAGGTTCGCGGTCACCATCACGGCGGCGACGTTGGCGGTGCGCAGCGTTGTGCCGCGGGTGTTGACGCCGAGGCGCTCGAGCATCGCCTGCAACGACTGCTTGGTGAAGGGCGTGTTGTTGAGCGTATCGCCGGTGCCGTTGAGGCCGACGACGAGGCCGTAGCCGACGAGCTGGTTCTGGCGCACGCCCTCGACGCCGGCCAAGTCCTTGATCCGCGACAGGGCGAGCGCCGGGGAGGGCAGCGCCAGCGCGACGCAGAGCGTGCGCACGACGCAAGACCGCAGGAACCGAAACAGGAAAGCGCGCATCGTCACCTCGGACCCGCCGGTGCCAGCCTCGTGCCAGATGCGAGAGGGCCCTAACGCGTTGAAGAGATTGAGCCCTTTCTCCGGCGAGAGCCCGAGGCGGGCGATTTCGCGCGTCCGGTTCCGCCGGGCCTCGGCAAGAACTGCCGGTGCTTTTACGCCGCGTTAACCCTGCCGGCCGACAGTCGCGCCATGCGCATCGATCCCAAGCCTGCTGCGGCGCTCGGCGCCGGCGCGCTGCAGCGCCGCCCGGCGGCGGGCCGAGGCTTCGTCCTCGGCGGCGAAAGCGCGGCGGCGAAGACCTCGCGCACCGGCGCGTCGGCGCCGCTCGCGACCGTCGACGCGCTCTTGGCGTTGCAAGGGGAGGGGGATCCGGCCGAGCGGCGCCGTCGTTCGGTGCGCCGCGGGCACGATCTCCTCGATGCGCTCGACCGGCTCAAGGCGGCCCTGCTCTCGGACCGCATCGCAACCACCGACCTGCAGCACGTCGCCGCGAAGCTCGCCGAGCGCCGCGACTTCAGCGACGATCCGCACCTCGACGAGCTCTTGTCGCATATCGAGCTGAGGGCCAAGGTCGAGCTCGCGAAGCTCGGCGTGCGCTAAGCGGAAACCTTGAGGCCGTTGACGCCACCTGGCTGATCACCCACAAGATCGCGCGTCCGCGCCGGCCGCGCGATCTTTCCCATGCTTTTCAACTCCTTCGCCTTCCTCCTCGTTTTCCTGCCCGCGGCGCTCTTGCTGCACTGGGCGGTCGAGCGCTTCCGGCCGGAGTGGCGGCTTCCGGCGCTCGCGTTCCTGTCCTTCCTCTTCTACGGCTACTGGGACTGGCGCTTCATACCGCTGCTGGCAGCCTCGATCCTGGTCAACTGGCT
Source organism: Methylobacterium sp. (assembly GCA_021154065.1). The sequence goes on along the minus strand of JAJKJG010000104.1, from coordinate 5,247 downwards.
GATCGCTGAGGCGTTCGGCAAGACGAGGGCCGCGATCCTCATCCCGCTCGCGCTCGCCGGCAATCTCCTCGTGCTCGCGGTTTTCAAATACTTTAACTTCTTCGCCGACCTCGCGAACCTGATCCCCGGCCTCCACGCGCCGCGGCTCGAGATCGCGCTGCCGCTCGGCATCTCGTTCTTCACCTTCCACCACGTCATGTATCTCGTCGATCTTCGGGCCGGGCGCGCGCCGCGCTACGACCTCGTCCGCTACGCCCTCTACATCGGCTTCTTCCCGCAAGTCCTCGCCGGCCCGCTGGTGCGCTGGAGCGAGGTCATGCACCAGTTCGACGAGCATCCCTACAAGCGGCCCGACGCCGCCGAGCGTTTTTCGCGCGGGCTGATGCTCCTCACCGTCGGCCTCGCCAAGAAGGTCTTCCTCGGCGACCCGCTGTCGGAATACGTCAACCCGGTGTTCCAGGCGGCGGCGCAGGGCAAGGCCGTCACGATCGTCGATGCCTGGCAGGCGACGCTCGGCTTCACCTTCCAGATCTATTTCGACTTCTCCGGCTACACCGACATGGCGCTCGGCCTCGCGCTCCTGTTCGGGATCGTGCTGCCGCAGAACTTCGACGTGCCCTATCGCGCCGTGTCGCTGCGCGATTTCTGGCGCCGCTGGCACATGACGCTGTCGCGCTTCCTGCGCGACTACCTCTACATCCCGCTCGGCGGCAGCAAGCGCGGCTTGGCCGTGCAGCTCTGGGCCTTGTTCGCCACGATGGCGCTCGGCGGCCTGTGGCATGGCGCCGGGCTCACCTTCGTCGCCTGGGGTATCGCGCACGGGATCGGGCTTGGCGCCGGCGTGCTCTGGCGCCGGGCCGGCCTGACGATGCCGGCCTGGCTCGGATGGGCGCTGACCTTCGTCTTCGTGGTGCTGGCCTGGGTGCCGTTCCGGGCGGCGAGCTTCGACGCCATGCTCCGCCTCTACGAGGCGCTGTTCGGCTTCGCGCCGCTCGGGTCGGGTTTCCGATGGCGCACGATCGCGCTCGCGGCTGCGATCGCCATGCTCGGCCCGACGGCTTGGACCTTCGTCCATAGGATGCCGCCCTGGCGCTCGATCGCCATCGCCTTCGCGCTCGTGCTCGTGATCGTGCTGTTCAAGATCGGCGACGATGCCAATTACGAGTTCATCTATTTCCAGTTCTGACCGGCGCTCCTCCGCGTCTCCGCGCCATTATCGTCCGGCCCGATCTGCGGCATTGAGAACGCGATAGAAGCCGTCGGCCGGTTCCGGCCCGCCGCGGGCGGCATCAAGGAGCGCCGTCGCCAGCCGATCGGCGATTGCGACGCGGTAATGCAGCGGATCCCAGTAGTTCGCATCCTCCATCGTCACCGCCGAGCGCAGGCGGAAGTCGATGAGCGTCGACCCCGTGCGGCGTGCGATCTCGGCGACACGCCGCTTGCACTCCGCCTCCTCGTCGGCGGCGCGAGAACCCGGCGTCGGTTGGACCGAGACGTGGACGGGAGGGAATGTCAGGATCTTCCGCGTTTCCGGGACCGCGGTCAGGACGTCATCGAGCCATTGCAGCGCCGGCATCCGGAGCGCTGCGCGATCCGCGTCGCTCAGCGGGCCCTTGCCGCTTGGAGGTGGCGGAACGCCCTGAAGCGCCGTGTGGCTTCGCGCAGGTGCGAGGTCGTATCGCGCATCGGGAGGGACGAACACCTCGTAGCCGTCCGCCCTGATCCGATCCGGCATGAGTCCCAGCCGGTTCAGGGCCACCCGTCCGGCGATCTCGAGACTCTTGAAGCTGAAGAGCTTGTAGGCGTAGCGCAGGGGGCGCTTTTCGTAGAGCCAGGCCGGGAAGGTGCGGAAGGTGAGGCGGTCGCGGTCGGAGTCCGGGCTGCACCACGGCAGGTCGAGCCCGAAGATCAGCACCTTCGGCTGCCGCACATGCCCGAGCAGCAGGCGCGCGAGCTGGATCTGCTCCCAGGGCGTTCCGGCATTGAGCCCGAGATTGGCGAAGCGGGCGCCGAACAGGGCGCCGAGGCGCTGCGGGTCGAGGAGCCTGATGGTCGAGGTGCCGAAGACGGCGCTGTCGTAGCGTCCGCTGCGCACGATCTGCGGGTACATGAACCGCTGATTGAGATCCATGATCGGGGCCGGAGGCCGGCCCGGCCCGACGCGCAGCCCGTATGGGTCGACGGCGAGGACGAAGAGGAAGATCGCGGCGGCCGAGCTCGCGGCCGCCGCCGCGAGGGTGAGGCAGAAGCGCTCCCACGGGCGCCCTGCCGCCGCCTCCAGCCGCGCGTCCGCGTCGCTCGCCGCCACCACAACCTCGCTCCGGTCTCTGCCGACCTCTCGACCAGCCCCCGGCGGCGCGCTAACAAGGCCCGCCGCTCGAAGAGCGTCGGCGCCGGCCCGCGAGGACGATTGGCGAAAACCCTAATGCACGTCGCCGGCCTCGCGCTCAACCGCCTGCCCGCCCGCGCGAGAGCGCTCGGGAAGTTGGACTCGGTTCACATGACCGCGCCCGGGTCCCGGCACTGATCGGCCCATGGGTTCCGGTTCCGATGAGCTCACGGTGAGCGCGGGCGCTTGGCGCCGCTTCGCGCGCGACTTCGCCATCGGCGCCGCCGCGATCCTCGGCAGCCTTCTTGCCATCGCCTATGCCCTCGATCCGTTCGATACCGGCCGTCCCGACCTGTTCGCCAAGGCCGGGGTGCGCCCGCAGGGGCCGCGCACCGCCGGGGCGAGCCGCGGGCGCGATCCCGGCTTCAACGCCGCGATCATTGGCAACTCGCATATCCAGGCGCTCTCGCCCGAGCGATTGGACGCCCTCACCGGGCTGTCGTTCGTCCAGCTCTCGATCGTCGCGACCGGACCGAAGCAGCAGTTCGCGGTCGTCGACTGGTTCATGCGCCACCACCCGGGCGCGCGGGCGCTCGTGATCGGCGCCGACAGGTTCTGGTGCCAGCCGGAGCTGGCGGGCCTGGACCAGGCGCCGTTTCCGTTCTGGCTCTATAGCCGCAGCCTGCCCGAATACCTTCGCGGCCTTCTGCGTTTCCACGTGCTGGAGGAACTCCCGCACCGGGTCGGATACCTCCTGGCGAAGCGCCCGGCGCGGGCCCGGCCCGACGGCTACTGGGATTACGAGCCGGCCCTCCTTGCGGCCGGCCACATGTCCGATCCGGCCCGCCGCGCGGCGCTCGAGGCGAGGTCCGACGACTACATCAGGAACCCGACCGGCCGCTTCCCGGCGGCGGAGGATCTGAGGGACGTCGTCGCCGGCCTGCCGTCCGCGACGGCGGTCGTCCTGGTCTTCCCCCCGACTTACCGCTCGCTCCTGCCGACGCCCGGCTCGGCCGGCGACTCGGACAACCGGGCCTGCAAGGCCGCGCTCTCCGAGGCTCTCGCGGAACGCCCGAACGCAGCAGTAAGCGATTGGCGCGGCGACCGACCAGAGTTGCACGACCCCGGCCTGTTCTTCGACCAGACCCACTACCGGCAGGAGCTCGCGGTGGCAGTCGAACGCGAAATCGCGCCGAAGCTCACATCCCGGCCGGAGTCCGCGACGAATCACAGGCCGCAGTGACGTCCGGAAATCCGGTGGTCGGCGGTCGATCCCGGCCGGCTTCATTCAACACGGATGAGTGCACGACAAGGATAATCCGGCTGGTCCTCAGATCGGCCGGATCGTAGCTCCGAAACGGGGGATCGATATCCGGAGGCAGAAGCGCGCCAGCCTTGAACAGGGGCTCCACGCGGGCCACGGCGGCGCCGGGAATCGCCGCCGCCATGCGGACCCAATCGGAAGCGCGCAGTCGATTGCCGCGGCTATCGTAGTCGGCCTCGGTCCAGTCGGTATCGGCGGCGAGGAACGCGAACGGCGCGCCGTCGATGTCGCGGTGGTCCTCGAGGTGGATGTTGTGAACCATCGTCCCGCCGGGCCGGAGCATCGCGAGAAGGTTGGTCAGGAGCGCGGGCGCTACCGCCGGCGGCACGTGCTCAAGGACCGATAGGGACGAGATCAGGTCGAAGCTCTCGCCGGCGAGGGGCGACGCCGCGAGGTCGTAGGGCGCGACGTAGTCGATGCCGATGCTGCGAAGCCCGGCAAGCGTCCAATCCGTTCGAGCCTTGAGCGCATCGAGTCGGGCGCGGATCGCGGCAGGGTCGTCCCATCGGGCGAGCGCGCCGACGAGGGCGTCGCCGTCGATGCCGTCGAGGGCGCGCGGCACCTCGGCCTCCTGCAAGATCCGGTAGTGGTCGATCGCGACCGTCCGGGCGGCGCCGGCGAGATGGTAGATCAGCGCCTCGGACAGGAGATGGCCGGAGCCGAATTCGAGACAAGCCGCCCCTGCGAAGCTTCGAAACCGCGCGAGCTCGAGGCGCTCGACGATTGCCTCGACGAGAACGTCGAGGCGCTTGCGCGTCTGTGCCAGGTTTCGCGCGCGCAGGCGATGCGCCCAGCCGGGCTCGTGACCGAGCGCGCCGAGGGCGGCCTTGAAGCGCTCCCGGACGCCAGGCGGAAGGGAACGAAGAAGTAAAGCGGCTGCGGCGGCCGCTTGGCTTCGTAGGAGGTCCATCACAGACCCGTGCCGGAGAGAACGCGACCAAAGAATTACCGGCGAACAAAGCAGCCGCGCAAGGAGGCGTTCGTCGCGATCCTCTCGCCGTGAGACCGCCTGCAGCTGGATGCTCCTGGCCTCTTCTTCGACCGGACCCCATGACCGGCGCCCGATTGCGGAACTTGTCGGAAGGCAGGCCGCAGCGGCGCTCGCCCCGAGCGCTGGCGAATCTTGGCCATTAAGGCCGATTTCGCACCCCGAATGCCGCCGCCGAGATCGCGGCTGCTCAAAACTCCCGCGTTTTGAGACTTTTCCGCCACGTTTTGCGGCCCTCATCTGCGTTGTGGCCGGCCCGCTTCTCGACTATACGGCACGCCGACAAGCCACCCGAGTGGCGGAGGAAACGAACGAGCCTGGAGGGGCCAAGAATGGGAAAAATGGTCAAGATCGACGAGGCCTACCGCCCAAGCGACGAAGAGCCGTTCATGAACGAGCGGCAACGGGAGTACTATCGGCGTAAGCTGACCACTTGGAAGAACGAGATCCTTCGCGAAGCCCAGGACACCCTGGTCGCCCTGCAGACCGAGAGCGAGAACCACCCGGACCTCGCCGATCGCGCCTCCTCCGAGACCGACCGCGCGATCGAGCTCAGGGCGCGCGACCGCCAGCGCAAGCTCATCGCCAAGATCAATGCCGCGATCG
>JAJKJG010000103.1 GCA_021154065.1 Methylobacterium sp. | reverse complement strand
CAAGGCGGTGTCTCAGGGTTCTCCGCCTCCCGGTCTCCGGCGCGATCATGGGCGCGCCGCCCGGCATCCTGGCGGCGGCCTCGCCCGTCCCGGTGAAAAACGTCCGTGCGGGCGCACTTAAGGCGACTTTCGACCGGCAACGGTCATGCAAGACGCCGAAGCGCGAGGCCAGGGACCAAAAGCGCCGCGCGGGAGGTCTGGTTCGGCTCGGCATCCGGGCGGAACCCAACCCACCCATCCCACCCTTGTGCGCACGTCCGTTCGGACGCGGGCACGGGCCAGGCCTCCCGCACCCTCGGGGGTTCGCGGATGCGCTCTCGATCATCCCCTCGGGCCGAGAAGGCCGCGAGGCTAAAGGCGCATGGGCCGCGGTCAGGCGAAACGGTTCTCGAGCTCGCCGATGCCGGAGATCGCGATCCGGACCGTGTCGCCGCTCTTCAGGAATTTCGGCGGGGAAAAGCCGATGCCGACGCCGGCCGGCGTGCCGGTCGCGATGAGGTCCCCGGGCTGAAGCGTCAGCCCGGCCGAGATCGTCGCGATCAGCGTCGGGATGTCGAAGATGAGGTCGCGCGTGTTCGCGTCCTGGCGCAGCTCGCCGTTGACCCAGCATTTGACGTCGAGGTTCTCAGGGTTGACCTCGTCGGCGGTCGCGATCCACGGCCCCATCGGGCAGAAGCCGTCGAGCGCCTTGCCGAGGAACCATTGCTTGTGGTTGCGCTGCCGGTCGCGCGCCGTCACGTCGTTGACGATCGTGTAGCCGAAGACATGGGCGTAGGCGTCGCCCTTGGCGATGTCGCGCCCGCCCTTGCCGATGACGAGCGTCAGCTCGGCCTCGTAGTCGACGCTTTGCGTGATGTGGCCGTGCAGCGGCACCGTCGCGCCGGGCTCGGTGACGCTCGACGGCATCTTGGTGAACACCGCCGGGTAGTCGTAGATCTCGGCGCCCTTGACGGCGCCGGCCTCGAAGCCCGACTGCGAGAATTCCTTGGCGTGCTCGCGGTAGTTCTTGCCGACGCAGACGATGTTGCGCGCCGGCCGCGGGATCGGCGCCTTGAGCTTGACCTCGGCGAGTGGGAGGCCGTCGCCCTGCGGCGCCAGCCCGCTCTTCAGGGCATCGTAGCGGGCGATGAGGTCGAGCATGTCGCCCGCCGCCGCGAGCGGATGAAGGCGGCCCGCGCCCTCGTCGACGATGCCGACCTGCTCGCGCCCGTCATGGGCGAAGGTCGCGAATTTCATGGCTGCTCCTCAGTGTTTGGCACAGTCTTGATATCGGCCGCGAGGAAGCGCGTTCATCGCGGGCTCGCCAAATGGATGAGCCGCCCCAACTCTCCTCATGCTGAGGTGCGAGGAGCGTAGCGACGAGCCTCGAAGCACGCACCGGCGGTCGGGCGCCGCACCAGCGGGTTTGCGTCCTTCGAGGCTCGCCTTCGGCTCGCAGCTCAGGATGAGGGGTTGGGTGGGCGGCCCAGATAAACACCTCTTCACTCGACCTTGCCGATCTTCTTCACCGCCGCGATCAGCCGCGCGCTGTCGGTCTCGACGAAGCGGGAAAAGTCCGGCGCGTCCTGATAGGCCGGCGGGCTGCCGGCGTTCTCGAACACGCGCACGACGGCGGGGTCGCTCATCGCCTGCCGCATCGCCGCGCGCAGGCGCGTCACGATCGGCTCGGGCACGCCCTTCGGCGCGAACAGGCCGGCCCAGATGTAGAACTCGACATTCGGGTAGCCGAGCTCCTTGAAGGTCGGCAGGTCGGGGAAGCTCGGCACGCGCTCGGCGCCCCAGTTCGCGAGCACGCGCAGCTTGCCCTCGTCGACCTGGGGCTTCAGCACGCCGGGCGCCGAGGCGAGCGCCTTGATCTGGCCGGAAAGCAGCGCCGTCACGGCAGGTCCGGCGCCGCGATAGGGGACATGCAGCAGCTTGATCCCGGCCTCGGCGGCGAACATCTCCATCGACACGTGCAGCGTGCCGTAGGGACCCGACGAGCCGTAGGGGATCTCGCCGGGGCGCTTCTTCGCGTCCTCGACGAAGTCCTTGAGCGTCTTCCAGGGCGCGTCGGCCGGGATCGCGAGCAGCGTCGGGTCGGCGAGCACGCGCGCCACCGGCGCGAGCTGCGCCACCTCGTAGGCGGGCTTGCGCTCGAACAGCCGGTCGGCCTCGGGCAGCACGGCGAGCGAGGACAGCGTCATCAACAGCGTGTAGCCGTCGGGCTCGGCCCTGGCCGCGGCAGCGTTGCCGACGCCGCCGCCGGCGCCGCCGCGGTTCTCGACGATGACGCCGCGCCCGAAGATCTTCTCCAGCGCCGCCGCGACCGGCCGCGCCGCAAGATCCGCCTGCCCGCCAGGCGGGAAGGGGACGATCATGGTGACGTTGCGCGTCGGCCAGTCCCCCTGCGCCAGGGCGGGGAGGGCGGAGGCGACCGGCAGCGTGCCGAGCGCCTTCAAGAGTTGGCGGCGATCCATGGCGCGTCTCTCCCCCTTTTTTCCCAACTGATCTCAAGTCATCCCGGCCGTAGCGAAGCGAAGAGCCGGGATCCACCCCGAGGCGCCAGCGCTATGGGCCCCGGATAGCCGCTTTGCGGCTTCCGGGACGACCCGGCTGTGGTGGTCGCAATGTCTCTAACTCGCCACGGCGGCTTGGTTTCCAAGGAAGGCGCCGTCGCGCTCGAGTCGGCGCTGCAGTGCGGCGACGTCGACGCTCGCTGGCGCCGTGCCGGCGGCAAGCGCCAGCGCCGCGGCGGTACCGGCGGCTTGCCCCATGGCGAAGCAGGCGCCGCTGGCGCGCGCCGCCGACTGGCCCTCATGGGTCATCGCGGCGCAGCGCCCGGCGACGAGGAGATTGGACACGCTCGTCGGCACGAGCATGCGGTAGGGCAGAGCGCACCAGCCGCGGCTGCCGTCCGGGAAGAAGCGCCATTCGATGCGGCCCTCGAGGTGCAGCTCCATCGGCCAGGCGTTGACGCCGATGGCGTCGTCGAAATCGGCGCAGCCGAGGATGTCCTCGCCGGAAATCTGGTAGGCGCCCTCGATCCGCCGGGTCTCGCGGATGCCGACCTGGGGCGCGATCTCGACGATGTGCGCGTTCTCGAAGCCCGGCACCTCGCTCGTGAGGAAGCGGAAATACTCCCGCACCTGGCGGCGGCCCTCGATCTCGCCCTCGCTCAGCTGCAGCGCATCGGTCCCGTCCATGGCGCGGCCGTCGCGGTTGCGGATTTGCGTGACGTTGATGCGCCACTCGGTCGGGTTCTTCTGCGGGCGCACCACGGCCCCGGCGCGCGGGAAGCGGTAGGCGCCGCGGCTTGCCGCCTCGTCCATGAGGCGGTCGATGGCCTTGAACTCGCCGACCGCGGCGAGCGCGTTGTCGGCATCGACGCTGCCGACCCGGAACATCGTCGTCGGAAACAGGCCGCTGCCGTGCCCGTCGCCGAGCGCGAACGGCACGCCGGCGCGGGCCGAAAGATCGGCGTCGCCGGAGCAGTCGATGAAGAGCCTGGCGCAAAGTGCCCGGCGGCCGGACTTCGTCTCGACGATCAGCGCCGCGATGCGGTCGCCGTCCATCGCGGCATCGACTGCTAAGGCATGGAACAGGAGCTTCGCGCCACACGAGAGCAGGAGATCGTCGGCGGCGCATTTGTAGGCCGAGACGTCGTAGGAGCGCACGGTGATGCGGCCCTGAAGCCCCTGCTGCGGCGCGTTCAGGCCGCCGAGGCGGTCGATGCGATCGAGAAGCTCGTCGGCGATGCCGTGCACGACCTGCCGCGTCTCGCCATGCGACAGGGCGTAGAGCCCGGCGAAGTTCGTCACCCCGCCGGCCGTCCCCATGCCGCCGAGGAAGCCGTAGCGCTCGACGAGGAGCACGTCGGCGCCCTGGCGTGCGGCCGCAGCCGCCGCCGCGATCCCGGCCGGGCCGCCGCCGAGGACGACGATATCGTGCTCGGCAAGCACCGGCACGGCGCGGGCGGGCTCGCGGATCATCGCGCTAGCGCCAGGACAGAAGCGCGCGCTCGAGCCGCGACAGCCCGACGCCGATCACGAGCCCGAGGATGGACAGCACGGCGACGCCGGCAAGCAGCTGGTCGGTCTGCATCAGGTTGCCGGCCTGCATGACGAAGGCCCCGATGCCGCGGTCGGCGCCGATCATCTCGGCAGCGACGACGAGCAGGAGCGCGATCGAGGCCGAGATCCGGAAGCCCGACAGGATGCCGGGCAGCGCGCCCGGCAGGAGCACCTTGCGGACGACGTCCGCGAACGGGACGCCGAAGCTTTGCGCCATGCGCACGAGGTTGCGCGGCACGTCGTCGATCGCCGCGAAGGTCGCGACCGCCATCGGGAAGAACACGCCAAGCGCGATCGTCGCGACCTTGGAGGATTCGCCGATGCCGAGCCACAGGATCAGGATCGGCATGATCGCGATCTTCGGGATCGGGAAGAGGGCGTTGACGCCCGGGATGCCGATCGAGCGCGCGATCGTCGAGAGGCCGATCGCGACGCCGAGCGCGACGCCGCCGGCGACGCCGAGCGCCCAGCCGATCGCGATGCGGGACAAGGAGGCGGCAAGATGGGCGGCGAGCTCGCCCGACATCGCGAGCTTGGCGAAGGCGCGCGCGACCTCGATCGGGCCCGGCAGCAGCACCGGGTTCACCCACCGCATCGCGAAGGCGAGCTGCCACAGGAGGAGGAAAGCGCCGAGGCCGGCAATCGACAGCAGGAGGTTCGTGCCGGGTGCGAAGCCGCCGCCGCGGAAGGGGATCGGTGTGCGAAAGCCGTCTCGAGTAGGGGCGGCGAGGGTGCTCGTGCTCATCTCAGGGCCCGTGTCGACGTGGTGCGTCCTTCGAGGCTCGCGCTCCGCGCGAGCACCTCAGGATGAGGCGATTTGGGCGGGCAATCTACACCGTCCTCATGCCGAGGTGCGAAGCTCAAGCCAGTTTCGCGGCGAGCCGCAGCCCGAGCGCTTTCATCACCCGCAGGACAGTTCCGAACTCGGGATTTCCCTTCTCGTTGAGCGCTTTGTACAGACTTTCGCGGGACATCCCGGTCTCGGTAGCGATCCGCGACATGCCGCGTGCGCGAGCGACATCGCCGAGCGCCGCGGCGACAAGCGCGGGGTCGCCGTCGTCGAGCGCTGCGTCGATATAGGCGGCAACCGCTTCATCGCTGTCCAGGAACTCGGCCGGGTCCCAAGGCTTCGTCGCGAGAGCCATCGATCATTCCTCCTCTTCGGCGAGCGACCTGGCCTTGCGGATGTCGCCGGCTTGCGTCCCCTTGTCGCCGCCGCACAGCAGGATGACGAGCGCCTTGCGGCGGCGGACGAAATAGACTCGGTAACCGGGCCCATAATCGATCCGGAGCTCGGCGACCCCTCCGCCGACCGGCTTCGCGTCGCCGAAGTTGCCGAGCGAAAGGCGCCGGATTCGAATGTTAATTCGAGCCTGCGCTTGCCGGTCGCGAAGCCGATCGAACCAGTCCGAATAGACCGCCGTCTGCCGAACCTCGAACATAAACGAATGTATCCGATAGGATACGGCTCGTCAAAACCCCAGAGAGCCGCTCGTCAGCTAGCCCGCCAGCTCCCGGTCCGCCGCGATGGCTTCGTCGCGGATCTGGCGCCAGAGGCGGTTGTGCAGCACGGCGAGATCGGCGGCGGCGGCGTCGCGGGCGCGCTCGCGTCGCGGGATCGGGACTTCGACGATGTCCTTGATCCGCCCCGGGCGGCGCGAGAGCACGACGACGCGGTCGGCGAGCCGCACCGCCTCGTCGAGGTTGTGGGTGATGTAGACCGTCGCGACCCGCTCCTCCTCCCAGATGCGGGCGAAATCCTCGAGCAGGAGCTCGCGCGTCTGGGCGTCGAGGGCCGAGAGCGGCTCGTCCATGAGGCACAGCGCCGGCGAGACCGCGAGCGCGCGGGCGATGCCGACCCGCTGGCGCATGCCGCCCGAGAGCTGCTTCGGCAGCACGTCCGGAAAATCGGCGAGCCCGGTGCGGGCGAGCGCGTCGCCGACGATCGCCTCGATGCGTGCCGCGGACAGGCCGTGATGCTCGAGCCCGAAGGCGACATTCTGGGCGACCGTGCGCCAGGGAAGGAGCGCGAAATCCTGGAACACGAAGGTGATCGGGTTGAGCGAATTCTCCGGCGGCGCACCCTCGATCGCGACCGTGCCGGCCGTCGGCCGCAAGAGGCCGCCGATGATCGACAGAAGCGTGCTCTTGCCGCAGCCCGACGGGCCGATGACGACCGCGACCTCGTTGCCGGCGACCTCGAACGAGACGTTGTCGAGGACGCAGAGGCCGCCGAAGTCGTGGCTCACCCCTTCGACGAGGAGGCGCATCGTCAGCCGAGCGGCGGCACGAACGAGGTGTCGACGATGTCCTTCACGTTAAAGCCTTTGTCGACCATGCCGTTCGACTGGTAGAACTCGAGCTGGTCGGCGACGCTGTCGAGGAGGAGCCGCCCGTCGGGGTCGACGAAGGCCAGGCTCTTTGCGACGACGTCGACCGGCTGGTTGACGTGCCGGCTGATCATCGCGAGCAGCGCGTCGGCGTCCGGCCCATGCTGGAGCTTGCCGTCCGGGCCTTTCTTCAGCAGCACGTCGTGGTAGTCGCGGCAGCCCTTCTGGTAGGCGCGCACGAAGCGCGCGACGGCGTCGCGGTCGCTGGCGAGGAACTTCGTCGCGGCAAAGAGCGCGCCGAGCTGCCACGGCGTCTCGTCGCCGACGAAGCCGAGCCGCACCGCGTCGCCGCGGTCGACGAGCGGCTGCGACACGGTCGCGGGCAGGAGCGCCCCGTCGACCGAGCCGCCGATGAGGGCGCTCGACACGTTCGACAGCGACTGCAGCGGCTGCAGCCGCACCTCGCTCATCGGGAAGCCGAGCTTCTTTGCCAAGAGCGCCATCGAGTAGTGGAAGGAGGAGCCGATCTGGGTGATGCCGACCGACTTGCCGCGGAAATCGGCGAGCGTCCTGAAGCCCGCCTCGTGGGCTTTCTTCGAGGCGAGATAGGCGATGAGCGGATAGCCCGGCTCCTCGCGGCTTTGCGCCGCGATGATCTTCATCTGACCCTTGCCGGAGAGGTTGAACAGCCCGCCGGTGAAGGCCGTGACGCCGAGGTCGATGTCGCCGGAGGTCACGGCGACGGCGATCGGCTGCGCGGCGTCGAAGAATTTCAGCTCGACCGCGAGGCCCTCGTCCTTGAAGTAGCCCTTCTCGGTCGCGATGAAGACGGCGCCCGCCGAGGCGAGGCGCAGCACGCCGAGGCGGATGGTCTTTGCCTGCGCCAGCGCCGGCGCGAGCCCGGCGAGCGAAGAAGCGCCGAGGAGCGCGAGCAGGCTGCGGCGGTGAAGGGCGCCTTCGAGCGGCATGGGTTCCTCCGGTCTTCTTGCTTGCGCTTCTCTTATGGGCGCGCGGCGGGGCTGTCACGTCGACTGTCATTCCGGGGCGGCCGCGGAGCGGTCGAGCCCGCCACGGAGGAGGGCCATACCCAATCTTCCTCATGCTGAGGCGCGAGCGGAGCGAGCCTCGAAGCACGCACCGGCGGTGAGGCGCTGCAGAGGCAGGGTGCGTCCTTCGAGGCTCGCCTGCGGCTCGCGCCTCAGGATGAGGGCTTGGGAGGATGGCCCAGCCCACAATCTGTCGCTCTCCGTAGAAAAGATTACCTCTAGTTACGATGCATGCGCCGCCGAATGCCGGCAGTCGGACAGCTTGCCGACGCCGGGGCAGGCAAGGATACTGCCGGCCGCAAAGACCGGGGTCGGCCCGACGCCGGCGGGTTCGGGAGGAAGCATGGCCGAGCGCTACAACGCCGCCGTCGCGTTCGTCGACCGCCACCTGACGGAGGGCCGGGCCGAGAAGGTCGCCTTCCGCGACCCACGGCGCGCGCTCACCTATGGCGAGCTCCACGACCAGGCGAGCCGCGTCGGCCCGGCGCTCGCCGCACTCGGTATCGCGCCCGAGCATCGCGTCGTGATGCTGATGCTCGACACGGTCGATTTCCCGGTCGTGTTCTGGGGCGCGATCCGGGCCGGGATCATCCCGGTGCCGCTGAACACGCTTCTCGGGCCCGACCAATACGCCTATGTGCTCGAGGATTCCCGCGCGCCGCTCGTCGTCGTCTCGGCGCCGCTGCTCCCGGCCGTCGAAGCCGCAATCGCCGCCTGCGGGCGCAGCGTGAAAGTCGTCGTCGCGGGAGCGGAGCCGGGCGCGAAGCACCCGCGGCTGGAGGCTCTCCTGACGGCGGCTGCAGCGGCTGCCGAGCCGGCCGCGACGTGCGCCGACGAGGTCGCCTTCTGGCTCTACTCATCGGGCTCGACCGGGATGCCGAAGGGCGTCAAGCACGTCCATTCGAGCCTGATCGAGACCGGCCGGCTCTACGGCGAGGGCGTGCTCGGCATCGCCGAGGACGACGTCGTCTATTCGGCCGCGAAGCTCTTCTTCGCCTACGGCCTCGGCAACGCCATGACCTTCCCGATGGCGGTCGGCGCCACCGCCGCGCTCCTTGACGAGCGGCCGACGCCGAAATCGGTGTTTTCGGTGATGAAGCGCGAGCAGCCGACGATCTTCTTCGGCGTGCCGACGCTCTATGCCGCCATGCTGAACGATCCCGATTGCACGCCGGAGAACGGCTCGCGGCGCCTGCGCCTTTGCGTCTCGGCCGGCGAGGCGCTGCCCGAGCATGTCGGGCTCGCCTGGAGGAAGAAGTTCGGCGTCGACATCCTCGACGGCACCGGCTCGACCGAGATGCTGCACATCTACCTCACCAACGCGCCGGGGGATCTGCGCTACGGCACCTCGGGCCGCGCCGTGCCGGGCTACGAGCTGCGCCTCGTCGACGAGGCCGGCGGCGAGGTCGGCGTCGGCGAGATCGGCGAGATGCTGGTGCGCGGGCCCTCGCATGCCGAGGGCTACTGGAACCAGCGCGAGAAGTCGCGCCGCACCTTCGAGGGCGCCTGGACCCGGACCGGCGACAAATACGTCCGCGAGGCTGACGGACGCTTCATCTGCTGCGGCCGCACCGACGACATGTTCAAGGTCTCAGGCATCTGGGTCTCGCCTTTCGAGGTCGAGGCGGCGCTGATCAGCCACGACGCGGTGCTCGAGGCCGCCGTGGTGCCGGCCGAGGATTCGGAGGGGCTGCTCAAGCCCAAGGCTTACATCGTCCTCAAGAGCGCCGGTGCCGGCGACGAGCGCCTCGGAGAGGCGCTGAAGGAGCACGTCAAGAGCGCCATCGGCCCGTGGAAATACCCGCGCTGGATCGAGGTCGTCGACAGCCTGCCGAAGACCGCGACGGGGAAGATCCAGCGGTTCAAGCTGAGGGCGGGAGCTTGAGGCGCTCGAGAGGCGCTGCGTCGGCAGGGTTGCGTCCTTCGAGGCTCGCTCCGCTCGCACCTCAGGATGAGGGGCTTGGGAGATCGGCCCAAACAGGCGCAAAACAGCGTGGGCCGGACACAAGCCCCTCATGTTGAGGTGCGAGCCGTAGGCGAGCCTCGAAGCACGCGCCGGCGGTGGGGCATCCTAAGGCAGAGCATTGGAGCGACCGGAATGGCAATGGCGGACGAAGGCTTTCTCGACATCGAGGGCGCACGCCTCGAATTCCGCATGATCGGCCCGCGCCCGGATGCGGCGCCGACGATCGTCATGCTGCATGAGGGCTTGGGCTCGGCGGCGCTGTGGGGCGATTTCCCCGAGCGGCTCGCGCGGCGCACCAAAGCCGGCGTGCTCGTCTATTCGCGTGCCGGCTACGGGCGCTCCTCGCCGGTCGCGCTGCCGCGCCCGCTCGACTACATGCAGCGCGAGGCGACCGAGGTCCTGCCGAAGCTCCTCGACGCCGCCGGCTTCCGGCGCGGCGTGCTCGTCGGGCATTCGGACGGCGCCTCGATCGCCGCCGCCTATGCCGGCAGCATCCAGGACCATCGCGTGCGCGCTCTTGCGCTCCTCGCGCCGCATTTCTTCGTCGAAGCCTTCTCGCTCCGCGAGATCGCGCGCGCCAAGGAGCGCTACGCCGCGGGCGACCTGCGCGACAAGCTCGCCCGCCACCATGCCGATGTCGACGTCGCCTTCCGCGGCTGGAACGACGCCTGGCTCGACCCCGGCTTCGCCGATGTTTTCGACATCGTCGAGCCGCTCGCCTACATCCGCGTGCCGGTCCTGATCGTGCAGGGCGAGGACGACCCCTACGGCACCGTGCGCCAGATGGAGGTCGCCGAGGAGGAGTGCTACTGCCCGGTCGACGCCGTGCTTCTCCCGGGCTGCGGCCATGCCCCGCACCGCGACAAGCCGGATGAGACCCTGGAAGCGGTCGGCGGCTTCATCGAGCGCATTCTGGTCCTGCACGGCGAAGCCAAGATGGAGCGCGCCGCCTGACTCGGGAGCTGCCGCTGCCGGCCCGCGCCCATGTCCCGGGCAGCGGCAGCGCGCCGGATCGCGCCCCGCTCGAGGCGGCAAAACGCCTCGTGCGCAAGCCGGCGGTCGCCGCATGGCAGGGCGACACGGCCTACCGCTACGGCGCGCGGCTCTATGTCGAGGGCTTCTTCTGGGAGGCGCACGAGGTCTGGGAGGCGGTCTGGAAAGCGTCATCGCAAAACGGCGTCGAGCGGCTGCTGCTGCGCGGCCTGATCCAGCTCGCCAACGCGGCGCTGAAGCTTAGGATGGGACGCGGCCAAGCCGCGCTGCGGCTGCTCCGCGAGGCGGATGCGCTGCTCGGCGAGACGGCCGTCGCGGCGCGCTCCGAGGTCGCGATGGGTGTCGCCCTGGCGCCGCTTCGCGCGGCGGTGCAGGCGCTCGCGGCGTCGCTGCGCGCCGGCGATCAGGCGGACGTGGCGCCGATCCTCGAACCGCTCGCCGCCGTGGCGGGCAGGTGGACTTCCGCCGAAACTGCATTATAGTGCATTCTCTAGCTGCATTATAGTTCTGAGGGGGAGCCAGCATGGCTGCGGACGGGGAGCGCGCCGAAGGCGTCGTCGACTTCCAGACCGAGCCGTCGCGCTACCGCCATTGGAAGCTCACCGTCGACGGCGAGGTCGCCACGCTATCGCTCGACGTCGACGAGAACGGCGGGCTGTTCCCGGGCTACGCCCTTAAGCTCAACTCCTACGACCTCGGCGTCGACATCGAGCTCGCCGATGCCGTGCAGCGCCTGCGCTTCGAGCACCCCGCCGTGAAGGTCGTGGTGATGCGCTCGGCCAAGGACCGGGTGTTCTGCGCCGGCGCCAACATCCGCATGCTCGCCGGCGCCTCGCACGGCCACAAGGTGAACTTCTGCAAGTTCACCAACGAGACCCGCAACGCGATCGAGGATGCGTCGGCGTTCGCGGACCAGAAATTCATCTGCGTGATCACCGGGACGGCGGCAGGCGGCGGCTACGAGCTCGCGCTCGCCGCCGACCACATCATGCTGGTCGACGACGGCTCCTCCTCCGTCGCGCTGCCCGAGGTGCCGCTGCTCGCCGTCCTGCCCGGCACGGGCGGCCTCACCCGCGTGACCGACAAGCGCAAGGTGCGCCGCGACCACGCCGACGTGTTCTGCACCATCGAGGAGGGCATCAAGGGCCGCCGCGCCGTCGAATGGCGCCTCGTCGACGAGATCCTGCCGCGCTCGCGCGTCGAGGAGAAGATCGCCGCCCGCGTCGACGATTTCCGCGCCCGCTCGCCCCGGCCGCAGGGGCTGAAGGGGATCGCGCTGACGCCGCTTCGGCGCGAGATCGGGCCCGACCGCCTGCGCTATTCCGCGGTCGCGGTCGAGATCGACCGCGCCACCCGCGTCACGACGGTGACCGTGCATGGCCCCGACGCAGCCCCGCCGGCCGGCGTCGACGGCCTCGTCGCGGAGGGCGCCGAGGGCTGGATGCTGCGCGCCGCCCGCGAGCTCGACGACGCCATCCTGCATCTGCGCCTCAACGAGCGCGAGACCGCGGTGATCCAGCTCAAGACGCTCGGCGACCCGGCGCTCGCCGCGGCGCACGACCGCTTCATCGACGAGAACCAGGAGCATTGGCTCGCCCGCGAGATCCGCCATCTCTGGAAGCGCGTGCTGAAGCGCGTCGACCTCACCTCGCGCACGCTCGTCGCGGTGATCGAGCCGGGCTCGTGCTTCTCCGGCACGCTCGCCGAGCTCGCCTTCGCGGCCGACCGCTCCTACATGCTCGTCGGCCGCTTCGAGGGCGACAACCGCCCGGCCGCGACGTTGACGCTTGGCGCCGCGAACTTCGGCCCGTGCCCGATGGTGAACGGGCTCACCCGGCTCGAGACGCGGTTCCTCGGCACGCCGGAGGCGGTGGAGGCGGCGAAGGCCGCTATCGGCCGCGCGCTCGAGGCGGAGGAAGCCGAAGCCCTCGGGCTCGTCACCTTCGCCCTCGACGACATCGATTGGGAGGACGAGATACGCGTCTTCCTCGAGGAGCGCGCGAGCTTCTCGCCGGATGCGCTCACCGGCATGGAGGCGAACCTGCGTTTCGGCGGGCCGGAGACGATGGAATCGAAGATATTCGCCCGCCTCACCGCGTGGCAGAACTGGATCTTCCAGCGCCCGAACGCCGTCGGACCGGAAGGGGCCCTTCGCCGCTACGGCACGGGGCAGAAGGCGGCGTTCGACATGGGGCGGGTGTGAGGCTGTGTCGGCGTGGTGCGTGCTTCGAGGCTCGCTACGCTCGCACCTCAGCATGAGGGCATGGGAGTGGGGCCGCACACACTACTCTCCTCCTGCTGAGGTGCGAAGGCGAAGCCTGAGCCTCGAAGCACGCACCACGGCTCCGCAAGCGATTGAGATTGGAAGGAGCACGCAATGGACGGCCTGAACGTCGACTACACCACCAAGATCCCGAACAACGTCAACCTCACCACCGACCGGCAGGTGCTGAAGGCGCTCGAGGGCTGGCACCCGGGCTACCTCGACTGGTGGAACGACATGGGGCCGGAAGGCTTCCAGGAGTTGCTCGTCTACCTGCGCACCGCGGTCTCGGTCGATCCCAAGGGCTGGGCGAAGTTCGATTACGTGCGCATGCCGGAGTACCGCTGGGGCATCCTGCTCGCGCCGCAGGAGGAGGGCCGCAAGGTCAATTTCGGCGAGCATCTCGGCGAGCCTGCCTGGCAGGAGGTGCCGGGCGAGTACCGCGCCATGCTGCGCCGGCTCATCGTCATCCAAGGCGACACCGAGCCGGCCTCGGTCGAGCAGCAGCGCCGTTTGGGCAAGACCGCGCCCTCGCTCTATGACATGCGCAACGTGTTCCAGGTCAATGTCGAGGAGGGCCGCCACCTCTGGGCGATGGTCTACCTGCTGCAGAAGTATTTCGGCCGCGACGGCCGCGACGAGGCCGACGACATGCTGCGCCGCCGCTCCGGCAGCAAGGACGCCCCGCGCATGCTCGGCGCCTTCAACGAGGCGACGCCGGACTGGCTGTCGCT
>JAJKJG010000102.1 GCA_021154065.1 Methylobacterium sp. | reverse complement strand
GCCCAAGGCGGGGCGGGTCGGACCTCATGCGGAAGATCGTTTTGACCGCGCTCGGATGCGCGCTTCTCTCGGCGTGCGGCGTCTATCGCCCCACCCCGGCCGAGCGGGTTCACATCGTCGACTCGCCGGTGGACACCTACAAATGCCGCCATCTCGGCTCCGTGGGGGGGCCTGCCGCGACCGCGCCGGACTTCGACGTGCCCCTCGAGGTGATGGTCGAACGGACGGCCGCGCTCGGCGGCAATACGCTCTACCTGGCGCGGCGCTCGCGCGATTGGTCCTATGTCCGTGGCAGCGCGCATTGGTGCCGCTACCTCGGGGAGCCGCCGTTCGGGCGCACGATCGTTCGCACCGTGATCCGCGCGAAAGGATGAAGCGGGGTGATGGCCTCGCGATCCGAAGGGAATGCGGGATTTTAAGTGGCTCCGAGCCGCGGCGCTTCGCGGCGACAACCAGCGAAGCGCCGAATAGCCGACCCCCACCCACCCGGAACCGAGACCCTTCAGCGCTTCCGTTGCGCCGCGGGCTTGCCGCCGCGGCTCGGCGCGCCCTCGTCGCCGCCGCCCGCGACCTGCGCCTTGATCAGGGTCGAGACAAGCGGGCTCGCGGCCTCGACCAGTTCGGCCTTGGTCAGCCCCGTCTTGGGATCGTAGGCGCCGGTCAGAAGGACCACGCGCCCCATGTTCTGCGACAGATCGAGCGGGCTGCCGTCGCCTGACGAGACGTCGATCGGCTTGGCGACTCCCTCCGCGCCCGGCGCATTGGTGAAGATCACCACGATCTGGTTGTTGCCCGTGACGATGCCGAGGGTGCAGACCTCCTCGGCCGTGCGGCACAGGAAGATCGGCGGCGGCTCGGGCGGCTGCGGCTGTTGCTGGGCCGCGGGCGGGCGCTGGCCGGCGGGCGGACGCGCCGGCTGGCCTTGCGCGAGCGCGGGGAGGGCGAAGGCGGCCAGAGCCGCAGCGGCGAGGACAAGGCGCATGGGCATCTCCTGTTCATCATCGCAACCTTTTACAGCCTTGCGGGTTCCGGCGCGGAGCCCGGCCACGGGCGGCCCGGTGAGCCCGCCGCAGCCAAGCTTGCCTTTCCGGGCCTCGCGGCTCATATAGGCGGCGGGAGGTTGGCGAGGGACGTTTCACTCGCCAACCGGGTCAGGTCCGGAAGGAAGCAGCCCTAACGAGACCGAGCGGGTCTTCGTCCAGCCTCCCACCCGCGACCTTGCGATGATGCCGCGCCCGAACGGCCTTGCCGGGGCGCCCGATTCCTCCGCATTCTGGCGCCGATGGACGAGACGACCGGCACGCCCTTCTTCGACGAGCCGGCCCTGCCGGGCCTTGCGCCGCCAGCGCCCGCCCGAGGGGCCTCGGCCTACCGCGTGCTCGCGCGGAAATACCGGCCCCGCACCTTCGACGACCTGATCGGCCAGGACGCCATGGTGCAGACGGTCTCGAACGCCTTCGAGACCGGCCGCATCCCGCAGGCCTGGATGCTCACCGGCGTGCGCGGCGTCGGCAAGACCACGACCGCCCGCATCCTCGCCCGGGCCCTGAATTACGAGCTGCCGGAGGACAAGAACGCCGGGCCGACGATCCGCATGCCGAAGCTCGGCCTGAACTGCCAGGCGATCATCGACGGCAATCACATCGACGTGCTCGAGATCGACGCCGCCTCGAACAACGGCGTCGACAACGTCCGCCAGCTCAACGACGCCGTGCGCTACGCGCCGGTGTCGGGCCGCTACAAGGTCTACATCGTGGACGAGGTCCACATGCTGTCGCCGGGCGCCTTCAACGCCTTCCTGAAGACGCTCGAGGAGCCGCCGCCGCACGCCAAGTTCATCTTCGCGACGACCGAGATCCGCAAGGTCCCGATCACCATCCTGTCGCGCTGCCAGCGCTTCGATCTGCGGCGCGTCGGCGCCGACAAGCTCGTCGCGCATCTGGAGAAGATCTGCGGGCTCGAATCCGTCGCCGCCGAGCCCGAGGCGCTTGCCGCGATCGCGCGGGCGGCGGAAGGCTCGGTGCGCGACGCGCTCTCGCTCCTCGACCAGGCGATCGCCCACGGCGCCGGCCGCGTCTCCGATGCGACCGTGCGCGACATGCTCGGCCTCGCCGACCGGGCGCTTGTCATCGAGCTGTTCGAGGCGGCGATGCGGGGCGACGTGCCTGCCGTCTTTTCAGGCTTGCGCGGCCAATACGACGCCGGCGCCGACCCGGCGCTGATCCTCTCGGATCTCGCCTCCTTCACCCATCTCGTCACCCGCCTGAAGCTCGTGCCCGACGCCGCGAAGGATCCGAGCCTGTCCGAGGCCGAGCGCGTCCGCGGCGCCGCGTTCGCGAGCGCGCTGTCGACCGGCGCGCTGTCGCGCGCCTGGCAGATCCTGCTCAAGGCGATCCCGGAGGTGCAGACCGCGACGCGGCCGCTTGCCGCCGCCGAGATGGCGCTGGTGCGGCTCTGCTACGCCGCCGGGCTGCCGCCGCCGGACGAGGCTCTGCGCCTCCTCAAGGAGGGCGCGCCGGCCGCGGCCGAGCGCGTCGAGCGCGGGGCTCCGGCGCGCCCGGCCGGCCCGTCCTCCTCCGGCAATGCGGCGCTCGCGACGATGCCGGCCGAAGCCGTTCCGGCCGCTCGCGGCGAGCCTCAGCCGGGGCCGCGGCTGCGCCGCTTCGAGGATGTGGTCGCGCTCGCCGGCGAACGGCGCGAGATCGCGCTCAAGAGCGCCCTCGAACGCGATCTGCGGCTCGTGCGCTTCGAGGAGGGCCGGATCGAATTCGCGCTCGCCGAGGGCGCGAGCCGCGACCTTCCGAACGCCCTCAAGCGTGCGCTCGACGACTGGACCGGCCGGCGCTGGGCTGTGGCGCTCTCCTCCGAGCCCGGCGCCGCGACGCTGCACGAGCAGCGCCAGGCCTTCGAGCGCGAGCGCCGCAGCGACGCCGCCGGCCATCCGCTCGTGCAGGCGGTGCTGTCGCGCTTTCCCGGCGCCGAGATCGTCGACGTGCGCACGCGCGAAAGCGAGGCCGCGGTCGAAGCCGACGTGGCGCCGCCGGCCGATCCGGAGGCCGACGAGGAGCTGTGACCGTCACGGGGTCGCCCGCACGGGCCGTCCGGGACGACCCGGGCCTGATCAGTGGAGGACGTGAATGCGCGACCTGATGGGGATCATGAAGCAGGCCCAGGCCATGCAGCAGAAGGTGCAGGCCGTGCAGGAAGAGCTCGACCGCCTCGAGGTCGAGGGCTCGTCCGGCGGCGGCATGGTCAAGGTCGTCCTCACCGCCAAGGGCCAGGCGAAGAGCCTGCGCATCGATCCCTCGCTTCTCGTTCCCGACGAGGCCGAGATCGTCGAGGATCTCGTCGTCGCGGCGCTGAACGACGCGCGCCAGAAGGCCGACCGGGCCGCCCAGGAGAAGATGGAGGAGGTCACGAAGGGCCTGCCGCTGCCTCCGGGGCTGAAGCTGTTCTGAGGTCCGGGTGCCGCAATCCGTCGCCGGCCCCGAGATCGAGCGCCTGATCCAGCTCCTCGCCCGTCTGCCGGGGCTGGGGCCGCGTTCGGCGCGACGCGCGGCGCTGCACCTCATCAAGAAGCGCGAGCAGCTGCTCGGGCCGCTCTCGGACGCCCTCAAGGTCGCGAGCGAGCGCATCGTCGTCTGCCGCACCTGCGGCAATGTCGACACCGCCGAGCCCTGCACCGTGTGCCGCGATCCCGGCCGCGATCCGGCGATCATCATCGTCGTCGAGGACGTCTCGGACCTGTGGGCGCTCGAGCGCGCCGGCGCGGTCCGGGCCCGTTACCATGTCCTTGGCGGGGTGCTGTCGCCGCTCGACGGCGTGCGCCCCGAGCACCTCAACCTCGACGCGCTCCTCGCACGCGCGGCCGACCCGGCGGTCGAGGAGATCATCCTCGCCCTCAACGCCACCGTCGACGGCCAGACCACCGCGCATTACGTCACCGAGCTTCTGTCGGGCCTGCCGGTCAAGGCGACGAAGCTCGCCCACGGCGTCCCGGTCGGCGGCGAGCTCGATTATCTCGACGAAGGCACCCTCTCGGCCGCAATTCGCCAGCGCACCGCCTTCTAAGCATCATCCCGAAAAGTGGCTACCGGTTTTCGCAAAAGATCATGCTCAAACAAAGACCCAGAGCGGGATGACGACTCGAAGAGAAGTCATCGCGCTCTAGCGGTCGCGCCAGCGGTCGAGGTTCTCGGCGACGAAGGCGTCGTCGTGCCATTCCGGATAGGTCGCGTAGAGTCGGTCGATGCCTTCGGCCTGGCCCGGGCTCAGGCGTTCGTCGGGATCGAGGCAGTGGATCGAGGTCATGAGCCCCTGGCGGCGCAGGATCTCGTGGCAGCCCGGGATGCAGCCGGCAAAATTGTTGGCGACGTCGAAGACGACGCCGTTGCAGTCGGTGACGAAGCCGTCGAGCGCCAGGATCTCCGGCGGAATCGGGCCGGCCGCGACCGCGCCATGGAGGCGCTCGAGGAGCGCGACCGCGCCCTTCGCCCAGACGCTCCAATGGCCGAGCAGCCCGCCCTTGAAGCGCAGCACGACCTCGCGGTCAGCCGTGCGGACCGCGAACGGCGTCACGAGGTCGGAGACGATGTGGTCGTCGTTGCCGGTGTAGAGCGTGACGCGATCCTCCGCGCCCGCCGCTGCGACGCCGAAGGCGACGTCGAGCGTGCCGTAGCGGTTGAACGGCGCCACCTTGATGGCGACGACGTTGTCGATGGCGGCAAAGCGGGTCCAGAAGCCGCGCGACAGGCGAATGCCGCCGACCGCCGGCTGGAGATAGAAGCCGATCAGCGGCATCTCGGCCGCGACGGCGCGGCAATGCTCCACGAGCTCGTCCTCGGCGGCGCCCTTCATGGCGGCAAGCGAGAGAAGCACGGCATGATAGCCGAGGGATCGCGCCGTGCGGGCTTCCTCGACGGCCTGGGCGGTGCGGCCGATCGCGCCGGCGATCATCACGAGCGGCCGATCGGTCCAGGCCTTGGCGGTCTCGGCCGCGAGCTCCAGCACCGGGCGGTAGAGCCCGACCTCGCGGATCGCGAACTGGGTCGAATGCACCCCGACCGCAAGCCCGCCGGCGCCGGCGTCGATGTAGTAGCGCGTGAGCGCCCGTTGCGAGGCGCGGTCGAACGCGCGCTGCGGATCGAGCGCAAGCGGGTGGGCGGGAATGACCGCTCCCTTCGCCAGGATCGTCCGCACGCGCTCGGGAAGATCGGATCGGTGCAGGCCGTTCGACATCAATCGCTCCAAGCCGAGGCGCATTCCCCTCCCCCTTGCGGGGAGGGGTAGGGGTGGGGGTCGCCGGGCCACGTAGCGCTGCGGATAAGAAAGCGCCGATGGTCGGGTGTCCCAACCGGTAACTCGCGCTCTACGCCCGCGACCCCCACCCCGCTCGGCCTTCGGCCGAGTCGGACCTCCCCGCAAGGGGGAGGACATGCGGCCTCGCTCATCCCAGCTCGGGCCCGGCGAGAGCGAAGATGCGGCTCGGCTCGGCGAGGCCCGGCGGCGGCGGGCCGAGCGTCATGCGCGTGAAGCCGCG
>JAJKJG010000101.1 GCA_021154065.1 Methylobacterium sp. | reverse complement strand
TGCTCGTCAAGACCATCTCGGAGACGGAGGGGTGCACGCTCGCCGGCGCGATCGAGCAGCCGGGCTCGATCGCCTTGGGCGAGGACGCCGGCCTCCTCGCCGGCGCCGGCCGGGCGAACCTCGCGATCACCGACGACCCGGACGCCGCCTTCGCCCATGCCGACGGCGTGCTCGATTTCACCGCGCCTGCCGCGAGCGTCGGCTTTGCCGAAATCGCCGCCAAGACCGGCATCGTGCATGTCGTCGGCACCACCGGTCTGGAGGAAGGCCATTTCGCCAGGTTGCGCGCGGCGGCGGCGCGTGCGCGCATCGTGCAGTCCGGCAACATGTCGCTCGGCGTCAACCTCCTCGCTGCGCTCGTCAAGAAGGTCGCAGCGACCCTTGGCGAGGAGTTCGACATCGAGGTCCTGGAGATGCATCACCGGATGAAGGTCGACGCGCCCTCCGGCACGGCGTTGCTCCTGGGCGAGGCCGCCGCCAAGGGGCGGGCGATCGCGCTGAAGGAGCGGGCGGTGCGCTCCCGCGATGGACAGACCGGCGCGCGCCGCCCCGGCGACATCGGCTTTGCGAGCTTGCGCGGCGGCACGGTCGTCGGCGAGCACTCGGTCATCTTCGCCGGCCCGGTCGAGCGCATCGAGCTCACTCACAAGGCCGAGGACCGCGGCCTCTTCGCACGCGGCGCGATCCGGGCGGCGCTGTGGGGGCGCGACCAGAAGCCCGGCTACTACACCATGGCCGACGTGCTCGGACTGTCCGACCTCTGAGCCCCGGGGCTCCTTCTCGCGATCACGGAGACACAATTGGACCGCCTCCTCGTCCTCGTCCGCCATGGCCAAAGCGAGTGGAACCTAAAGAACCTGTTCACCGGCTGGAAGGACCCCGGCCTGACGGCGCTCGGGGTCGAGGAGGCGCGCACCGCCGGCCGCCGCCTCAAGGCGCGTGGGCTTGCCTTCGATGTCGCCTTCACCTCGGCCCTGTCGCGGGCGCAGGAGACGCTCCGTCTCATGCTCGACGAGATCGGCCTGCCGGACCTGCCGACGCTCCGCGATCAGGCGCTGAACGAGCGCGACTACGGCGACCTTGCCGGCCTCAACAAGGACGACGCCCGCGAGCGCTGGGGCGCCGAGCAGGTGCATCTCTGGCGCCGCTCCTACGACGTGTCGCCGCCGGGCGGCGAGAGCCTCAAGGACACCGTCGCCCGGACGCTGCCCTACTACGTCCAGGAGATCCTGCCGCGGGTGATGCGGGGCGAGCGCGTCCTCGTCGCAGCGCATGGCAACTCGCTGCGGGCGCTCGTCATGGTGCTCGACCGGCTGACGCCGCAGACCATCCCGTCGATGGAACTCGCCACCGGCCTGCCGCTCGTCTATCGTCTCAACGCCGACACCACCGTCGCGGAGAAAGAGGTGCTGGAGGAATGAGCGAGAGCCTGGTCGCGAAACCGGCGCAGACCTTGTCCGAGGGAGCGAGCGTCCGCATCCTTTCGGCGCCGGACGCACGCCGCGACCGCCTCGCGCTCGCCGAGGTCCTCGTCGACTGCGTCACCGGCGGCGCCTCGGTGAGCTTCATGTGGCCGTTCACGATCGACGACGCCAACGCGTGGTGGGGCGGCGTCATCGAAACCGTCGCCGACGACCGCACGGTGCTCTTCGGCGCCTATCTCGACGACGCGCTCGTCGGCACGGTGCAGCTCGGCCTCGACGTGCCGCCGAACCAGCGCCATCGCGGCGACGTCAGGAAGCTCCTCGTCCATCGCGACGCGCGCGGCCGCGGCATCGGCGCGGCGCTGATGACGGCGCTCGAGACCGAGGCGGTCCGGCGCGGGCTGTCGCTCCTGACGCTCGACACCGCGAGCGGCGCGGCCGAGCGGCTCTACGAGCGCCTCGGCTGGACGAGGGCCGGCGTCATCCCGCGCTACGCGCTCTGGCCGGGCGGGCGCTTCTGCGACACCACGATCTTCTGGAAGGCGCTGCCCTCGACCGCGTGAGACCGCCGATGATCGCGGCATGACGCGGCGACCGCATCTTCGCCGTTTTCTTGGGACTCCGTGAATGCTTCGTCGGGAGACCCGCTTGACCCCATTCCTGCGCAGCCTCGCCCTTGTCCTGAGCGTCCTCGTCGGTAGCGCCGCGCTTGCGGCCGCCGCGCTTGCGGCCGCCGCGCTTGCGGCCGAGGTGGTGTTTCCGCCCGGCTCGCGCATCGGGCTTGCGCCGCTCGCCGGGATGGCGCCGTCGAAGCGCTTCACCGGCTTCGAGGACGCCGGCCAGGGCGTCGCCTTCACCTTTGTCGAGATGCCGCCGGACGCCTACCGCGAGATCGCGTCCGGGCTGACGGCGGAGCGGCTCAAGGAGCAGGGCGTCGAGCTCAAGACCCGCGAAGAGCTGAAGCTCGGCGACCGGAACGCCGTGCTTGCCGCCGGGGAGCAGAAGCTCGGCGAGCTGACGCTGCGCAAATGGTTCCTCGTCGTCGAGGACCCGTCGCTGACCGCGCTTGTGATCGGCCAGGCGCTGCCCGAGGCGCAGAGCCGGCCGGCCGCGGCGATCAAGGCGGCGCTGACGACCATCGCGATCCGGCCGCCGCTGGCGATCGAGGATCAGGTCTCGGCGCTGCCCTTCCGGCTCACCGAGCGGGCCGGTTTCCGCCCCGTGCGGGCGATGGCCGGCAACGCCCTCTTCCTGACCGACGGGGTAAAGGACGTGGTCGTCGGCGCCGAGCAGCCGATCGCGATCCTCGCCCAGTCGACGGCGCCGGCGCCGCCGCCGCCGCAGCGCGAGGCCTTCGCGCGCCAGGCGCTGCTGTCGAACGCGATCTTCCGGGACGCGACCATCGAGCGCTCGCAGGGGTTCCGGCAGAAGGGCGCCGAATGGCACGAGATCGTCGCCAGGGCGACCGAGATCGCCTCCGGGGCGCCGGTCGTCGTCACCCAGACCATCCGCTTCGCACCGGCCGGCTATGTGCGCATGCTCGGCGTCGTCAAGGCCGACGCGCGCGAAGCCGTCCTGCCGCGCTTCCGCACGCTCTTCGATGGCGTTGAAGTCGAGTGATCGCGATCAGTCCCGCGCCGGAAACGCCGGCAGCGACCAGCCGCGCAGGAGGGCGAGCGCCCGCAGCGTAAAGGCTGCGGCAAATCCGAGGCCGCCGGCGAGCCCGAAACTCAGTCCGGCGGAATGGGCCGTTGCCACCACGGCTGCGCCGAGCGCCGCCGCCGTGACGTAGATTTCCCGCCGCAGCAGCAGCGGCACGGTCCCGGCGAGAAGATCGCGGATGATGCCGCCGAACGTCGCCGTGATGGTCCCGAGCGCGACGGCCGGCAAGGCCGACGCACCGGCCGCAAGGGCGCGCTGGGCCCCGATCACGGCAAAGAGCGCGAGGCCGAGGGCGTCGGCCCAGAGGAGAAGGCGACCCCGCGCGTCGCCCTCGATCCATGCCACCCGTTCCGGACCGAGCGCGTAGGTCGCACCGGCGACGATGACGCAGATGATGACGTCGCGGGGCTCGGCGACCCAGAACACCGGCCGAACGCCAAGCAGGAGGTCGCGGACCGTGCCGCCGCCGATGCCGGTCGCCGTGGCGAGGAGCGCGAAGCCGAAGGGGTCCATCCCCCGGCGCGCCGCGACGAGCGCGCCGGTCAGGGCGAAAACGGCGACGCCGAGAGCTTCCGCGAGCGGCTCGACGGCGCCGAGCACGGCCTTGTCAGGACGTGGCGCCGGCCGATTGGCCCGCCTGCGGGCCGTCGGCGCCGTTGGCGTCCGCCGTCGCCTTGGGACCGCCCTTGGCGACGCCGACGAGGGCCGGCCGCAGCACCCGGTCGCCGATCACGTAGCCGCTCTGCATGACCTGCACGACGGTGCCGCTCGGAACCGCAGCATCCGGCACCTCGTACATCGCCTGGTGCAGGTTGGGGTCGAACTTCTGTCCCTGCGGCTCGAGGCGCTTCACGCCGTGGCGCTCGAGCGCCTTCAGCATGTCGCGCTCGGTCAGCTCGATGCCTTCGATCAGGGTCTTGAAGGCGGGCTCCGCGCCCTCGCGGGCTTCGGCCGGCACGTTGTCGATCGCGCGCTGGAAATTATCGGCGACGGTCAGCATGTCGCGCGCGAAATTGGCGATGCCGTAGGCGCGTGCGTCGGCGACCTCGCGTTCGGTCCGGCGGCGCATGTTCTCGATGTCGGCAAGCGTGCGCAGGAGCTTGTCCTTCAGATCCGCCTTCTCGGCTTCGAGCGCCGCGAGCGGATCGGGCTGGAAGGCCGCCGCCTCCGGCGCGTCGCCGGGCGCGCCGGGGCCGGCATCGTTCGCGGCCGCGCTCGGAAAAGCGTCGCTCACGGGCGAGGCCTTGGGGTCGATGTCGTCGGGCATGATCATCGGTTCGGGGTTTAAGGATTTCGCCTGTGATATCGGCACTTTGGCGCCGGGAATCAAGCGCGGCGGGCAGCGCACCGGGGCCGCGGAACGGCTTTCAGCGCTTGCGGTACACCCAGACCCGCGCCGGCGGCAGGTTCAGCCATACCCGGTTCGATCCGTGCGCCGAGTACTCCCCGGTTTGGGTTGGAATCGGCGGCACCACCGCATAGGTGAACTGGATGAAGGGCGCGCCCGGACGCAACAACGCCTGCGCCTCGGAGAGCAGCTCGAGGCGCTGCTCGAGCGGCTTGTTGAACAAGGGCAGGCTCGAGACGATGGCGGCGGCCGGCTCGCCGAGCGCCTCGCCGACGCTGTCGCGGATGTCGTAGGCGTCGCCCTGCACGATCGCGGCGCGGGGAAACTTCCGCTTCAGGAGCTTGCAGAATTCCGGGTTGTACTCGACGAGCACGAGCCGGTCCTGCGCGAGGCCACGGCGGACGAGCGCCTGCGTGACCGGGCCGGTGCCGGGACCGAGCTCGATCACCGGCCCCGGAACACGCGGATCGACGTAGGACGCCATGGTCCGGGCGAGGAGCTTGCTCGACGGCGTCACGGCGCCGGTGACGAGGGGGCGCTCGAGCCAGGAGCGGAGGAAGCGAGCCTCGTCCTCGAAGCGGTCTTTTCCGAGCGGGGCTTTACGCGGCCTCTGGAAGGATTGGAGCACGATCGGGACCTTGGCCGCGAAACTCTAGCGTTGTTGGGCCTCAATCAACGCTAGTCAACCCCCGAGCGATCCTCGGACTGTTCAAAATTGAGGTCGGGGCGGCGCCGGCTCAGGGCCGGCCGCTGCCGCCGAGGCCGTCGAAGAATTCCCGCACGCGGGAGAAGAAGCCGTCGCTCTCGGGCTGCGTGTCCTTCGAGCTCTCGCGGTCGAACTCCTGCAGCAGCTCGCGCTGCCGCCGGGTGAGGTTCTGGGGCGTCTCGACCACGACCTGGATGTAGAGGTCGCCGAGATTGCGCGAGCGCAGCACCGGCATGCCCTTGGCCTTGAGGCGAAACTGCTTGCCCGACTGCGTGCCTTCCGGGACCTTGACCTTGGCGTCCGAGCCGTCGAGCGTCGGCACGATCACCTCGCCGCCGAGCGAGGCCGTGACCATCGAGATCGGCACCCGGCAGAAGAGGTCGGCGGCGTCGCGCTGGAAGAAGGCGTGCGGCTTGATCGACAGGAAGATGTAGAGGTCGCCCGCCGGGCCGCCGCGCAAGCCCGCCTCGCCCTCGCCGGCGAGCCGGATGCGGGTGCCGTCCTCGACGCCGGCCGGCACGTTGACCGACAGCGTCCGCTCGCGAGTGATGCGCCCGGCGCCGCCGCAGCTCGGGCACGGATCGTCGATTACCTCGCCGCGGCCGTGGCAGTTGGGGCAGGTGCGCTGGATCGAGAAGAAGCCCTGCGCCGCTCGCACCTGGCCGTAGCCGCCGCAGGTCGGGCATTGCTTCGGCTTCGAGCCGGCCTTGGCGCCGGAGCCGGCGCAGACCTCGCAGGTGACGGAGGTCGGAATCTTGATCGTCGCGCCCTTGCCGTGGAAGGCCTCCTCGAGCGTGATCTCGAGGTTGTAGCGCATGTCGGCGCCGCGCTCGCGCCCGCCCGGCCCGCGCCGCCCGCGCGTTTCGCCGAAGAAATTCTCGAAGATGTCCGACATGAAGTCGGTGAAGTTGGCGTCGAAGCCGTGCTGGCCGGCGCCGCCATTGGTGAAGGCCGCGTGCCCGAACCGGTCGTAGGCGGCGCGCTTCTGGCCGTCGGTGAGGACCTGGTAGGCCTCGTTGATTTCCTTGAACTTGATCTCGGCGTCCTTGTCGCCGGGATTGCGATCCGGGTGGCACTGCATCGCGAGCTTGCGGAAGGCGGATTTCATCTCCGCCTCGCCGGCGGTCTTGCCCACGCCCAGGACCTCGTAATAGTCGCGCTTCGACATGGTCACGCGTGCATCGATTGTGGGATCGGGGCGGCCATGAAGGCTCGGAGCCGCTCCGGCCCCGCCGCGCGCTCGACCCATTGGATGAATCGGGCGGAGAGCACGAAGGCGTCCTGCCGCGGCGTCGCGCCGGGATCGATATCGGCAAGGCCCGACTGCGCGATGTCCTGGCTGCAGCCGTTTTCGATGACCCACTCCCGCTCGCCGAGAGAGAAGCTTCGCGGCACGAGCTGGCCGGGCTCGAGCGCGCTTGCCGCCGCTTTTGCGGCAATGAGCAGCGCCGTCGCCTCCCGCGAGGTGACGCCGCGGCTACCGGAGCGCGCCGGCGTCAGGGCCGAGGCCCGGAAGGTGATCGGCTTGATCGGGATCGACGCGCGCGGCGCGGCGCCGAACAGATCGCCCTCGACGCTCTGGAAGTATTCGCGCATTCGCAAGCCCCCCACTTCGGCTCGCACCCCGGATAGCGGACGGGGCGGCTCGTTCGGCCGCCCCATCCGGCTCACGCCCGCTTCTTCTTGTCCTGCTCGTCGACTTCCTGGAAGTCGGCGTCGATGACGTCGTCCTTCTTCGGCCCGCCGGTCGCGCCGGCGCCGCCCTCGGGATGATCGCCGCCGGCCTCGTTTGCGGCCTGCGAGGCGGCGTACATCGCCTCGCCGAGCTTCATCGACGCCTGCATCAGGTCGGTGGTGCGCGACTTGATGACCTCGGCGTCGTCGCCTGCGAGCGCCTGGCGCAGCGCCTCGATCGCGGTCTCGATGCCCTGCTTGTCGGCCTCCTGGACCTTGTCGCCGTGCTCCTTGACCGACTTCTCGGTCGCGTGGATCAGCGCCTCGCCGTGGTTCTTCGATTCGACGAGCTCGCGGCGCTTCTTGTCCTCGGCGGCGTGCGCCTCGGCGTCCTTGACCATCTTGTCGATGTCGGCTTCGGACAGGCCGCCCGACGCCTGGATGCGGATCTGCTGCTCCTTCGCCGTCGCCTTGTCCTTCGCCGTGACGTTGACGATGCCGTTCGCGTCGATGTCGAAGGTGACCTCGATCTGCGGCACGCCGCGCGGCGCCGGCGGGATGCCCATCAGGTCGAACTGGCCGAGCAGCTTGTTGTCCGAGGCCATCTCGCGCTCGCCCTGGAAGACCCGGATCGTGACCGCGTTCTGGTTGTCCTCCGCGGTCGAGAAGACCTGGCTCTTCTTCGTCGGGATCGTGGTGTTGCGGTCGATGAGCCGCGTGAACACGCCGCCGAGCGTCTCGATGCCGAGCGACAGCGGCGTCACGTCGAGGAGCAGCACGTCCTTGACGTCGCCCTGGAGCACGCCGGCCTGGATCGCGGCGCCGATCGCCACCACCTCGTCCGGATTGACGCCCTTGTGGGGCTCCTTGCCGAAGAAGGTCTTCACCACCTCCTGGACCTTCGGCATGCGGGTCATGCCGCCGACGAGGACGACCTCGTCGATCTCGCCCGCCGAGAGGCCGGCGTCCTTCAACGCCTTGCGGCAGGGCTCGACGGTCTTCTGCACGAGGTCGTCGACGAGGTTCTCGAACTTCGCCCGCGAGAGCTTGTTCGTGAGGTGCTTCGGACCGGTCGCGTCGGCCGTGATGTAGGGCAGGTTGATCTCGGTCTGGGTCGCCGAGGAGAGCTCGATCTTCGCCTTCTCGGCCGCCTCCTTGAGGCGCTGAAGCGCGAGCTTGTCCTTCTTCAGGTCGATGCCCTGCTCCTTCTTGAACTCGGAGGCCAGGTACTCGACGAGGCGCATGTCGAAATCCTCGCCGCCGAGGAAGGTGTCGCCGTTCGTCGACTTGACCTCGAAGACGCCGTCGCCGATCTCGAGGATGGAGACGTCGAAGGTGCCGCCGCCGAGATCGTAGACCGCGATCATGCCGGACTTCTTCTTGTCGAGGCCGTAGGCGAGCGCCGCCGCGGTCGGCTCGTTGATGATGCGCATCACCTCGAGGCCGGCGATCTTGCCGGCGTCCTTCGTCGCCTGGCGCTGGGCGTCGTTGAAATAGGCCGGGACGGTGATGACCGCCTGCGTCACCGGCTGCCCGAGATGGGCTTCCGCCGTCTCCTTCATCTTCTGCAGGATGAAGGCGGAGATCTGCGAGGGCGAATACTGCTTGCCGTCGGCCTCGACCCAGGCGTCGTTGTTCGGACCCTTGATGATCTTGTAGGGGACGAGACCCATGTCCTTCTTGGTCATGGGGTCGTCGAAGGTGCGCCCGATCAGGCGCTTGATGGCAAAGAAGGTGCGTTCCGGATTGGTGACCGCCTGGCGCTTCGCCGGCTGGCCGACGAGACGCTCGCCCTCGTCCGTGAAGGCGACGATCGACGGGGTGGTGCGCGCCCCTTCCGCGTTCTCGATGACCTTCGGCGTTGCGCCTTCCATGACGGCGACGCAGGAGTTCGTCGTGCCGAGGTCGATACCGATGACTTTACCCATGGCGGGATCCCTCACTTTCCAAGCAGACCGCCGAGCCCCGAAGCAGCCCGGCCCATGGCGTGGTTTTGACTGATGATGCAGGACCCCGGTCCGGAC
>JAJKJG010000100.1 GCA_021154065.1 Methylobacterium sp. | reverse complement strand
ACGCAGTTCGCGTTCCAGCCGCAATGCCTGCTCGTTCCGGCAAACCGCCCGGTGACCCTGCGCTTTGCCACCCCCGACGTGATCCACGGCATCCTGGTCACCGGCACGAACGTCAACACGATGATCATCCCGGGCTACGTCAGCCAGGTGCACACGGTCTTCACCCGGACCGGCGACCTCTTGATGCCCTGCCACGAATATTGCGGCCTCGGGCACAGCCAGATGTGGGCGACCGTGAAGGTCGTGCCCGAAGCCGAGTTCAAGCCCGGCGCCGACGGGAGGGCGACCTGTGACGTACGCTAGGCGCCTCACCCTCGCGCATATGTGGTTCGCCTTCGCGGCCTTCGCGGTCGCGGCGGTGCTCGGCGTCTGGCAGATGTGGGCGCGAAGCCCCCTGCCGGCGCCGTTCCTCACCGCCGAGACCTACTTCACCTCGGTGACCGCGCACGGCGTCGCGATGGCCTATGTGCTGCCGACCTTCGTCGTCATGGGCTTTGGCTACTACGTCGCGGAGACGGCGCTCGCGCGCCCGCTGCCGCATAAGAGCTGGGCCTGGCTCGGCTTCGGGCTCGGCGTCGTCGGGTCGGCGATGGCGGCGCTCACCGTGTTCGCCGGCCGCGCCACCGTCCTCTTCACCTTCTACCCGCCGCTCGTCGCAAGCCCGTTCTTCTACATCGGCCTCGTTCTCGTCGTCGCGGGCTCGTGGATCTGGTGCCTCGTGATGATGCTCGCGATGGCGCAGTGGAAACGGGAGAACCCGGGCGCGCCGGTGCCGCTCGCGATGTTTGCGACGGTCGCGAACGCCGTCATGTGGCTGTGGACCACGGTCGGCGTCGCGGCGGAGCTCGTGTTCCAGATCATTCCCGCCTCGCTCGGCTACAATGGCGCAATCGACGTCGGCCTCTCGCGCACGCTGTTCTCCTGGACGCTGCACGCGATCGTCTATTTCTGGCTGATCCCGGCCTACATCGCCTTCTACACCATGGCGCCGCAGGCGGCGGGCGGGCGGCTCTACTCGGACACCATGGGCCGGCTCACCTTCATCCTGTTCCTGATCTACTCGCTGCCGGTCGGCATCCATCACCTCTTGATGGACCCGCAGCAGTCGAACGCCTTCAAGTTCCTGCAGATGAGCTTCACGGCGCTCGTCGCGGCGCCGACGCTCCTGACGGTGTTCACGATCACCGCCTCGATGGAGATCGCGGGGCGCTTAAGAGGCGGGCGCGGCCTCTTCGGCTGGATCTGGGCCCTGCCTTGGGAGCGGCCGATGGTGCTCGCCACGGGGCTTGCCTTCTTCATGCTCTGGTTCGGCGGCGGCGGCGGGCTCATCAACATGAGCTACGGCATGAACGCCATGGTCCACAACACCTCGTGGGTGACGGCGCATTTCCACCTGATCTTCGGCGGCACCGTGGTGATCATGTACTTCGCCATCGCCTACGCGATCTGGCCGGTGCTGACCGGGCGCACGCCGGTCTCGCTGCGCAACCAGCGCCTCCAGCTCTGGCTGTGGTTCGCCGGCATGATGGTCATGACCCTGCCCTGGCACTATCTCGGCCTGCAGGGTCAGTGGCGCCGCGTCGCGACGTTCAACTACGCCGACCCGATCATCGCCGCTTGGGGCCCCTGGGTGATCGTCTCGTTCGTCGGCGGTCTCATCCTGCTGGCGAGCGCCGTTCTCTTCGTCTGGAACCTGCTCGAATTCCACCGCGCGCGGGCGGTCGTCGCCGCCGGGCTCGAGCCGCTGTACGCCGTCGCGGTGCACCCGCCGCTGCGCGTTCCCGCGAGCCTCAACGGCTTTTCGCTCTGGAACGTGCTGGTGCTCGTGCTGATGCTTGCGGCCTATGGCTATCCGATCGCGCAGTTCTTCATCTTGAAGCCGCCGCAGGCGATCGTGCATCGCGTCGACGGGACGGGGTGAGCCGATGACGCCGGCCGAGCCCGACGCTCTCGACAAACCCTGGCGCCTCTGGGCGAGCGTCGCGATCATCTCGGTGCTCGCCTTCTCGGTCGTGTTCGGCTTCCTGATCCTTCCGGTCGTGCAGGGCCGGGCGGCGGGGATCGACGCCTTCACGGCGATCTGCCGGGCGGTCGGGATCGCGGCGGGCTCGCCGGCTGCGCCGCAGCCGACGAGCAGCGCCCGGGCGGAGCCCGCGACCGAGGTCGCCTGGAGCACGCGCCTCTTGGGCAACCTGTCGCGCCGGACCGAGCTCGGCGCCGCCGTCGCCCAGGCTTGCGTCGGCTGCCACGGCGAGCGCGGCATCGCCGCCGATCCGCAGAACCCGAACCTCGCCGGCCAGTCCGCCGCGGCGATCTACAAGCAGCTCCACGACTACAAGAGCGGCAAGCGCGCCCACGAGGTCATGGCCCCGATCGCGCAGGCTCTCGAGGAGCAGCAGATCGTCGACGTGGCCGCCCATTTCGCGGCCGCGAACCGGCTCTCCCTCGACCCGACCACGGCGGAAGTCCCGGACCCCGACATCAACCGCCTCGTCGAGCGCGGCGACCCGGCGCGCAAGCTGCCCGCCTGCAACTCGTGCCACGGCTTCAACGCCGGCGGTCCGATCGAGACGCCGACCCTGTCGCACCAGAACAAGGAGTATCTCGCCCGGCAGCTGCGCGCGTTCAGGGACGGCGGCCGGCGGAACGACATCTATACGCGGATGCGGAGCGTGGCCGAAAAGCTGAGCGACCGCGAGGTCGAGAGGCTGGCGACCTTCTACGCAACCACGTTGAGCTACTAGGGCCTAGATCGTCCCTGTTTACGGCCCAAACCGCGAAAATTCCCTGTTCTTGGAGGTGGCGACAGGTTCGCACCTGGCCGTTTCGCTCTACCAACGCCCTTGCGGCGCGGCTCGGCTTCCGGCGTCACGGTTCAAATCGTTGCCGCCGCATGATCTCGCCGATGAGGCAATTCATGCGCTCACGCTCCTGCGCCGGCTTGATCAGCGGCTCGGGCTCGAAAACGCCGGCGATCTCCCGCACGAGCTTGATCCGGACGGCTTCGGCGAAGTGACGCGCCTCGCGCACCGGCACGATGAACGCCCCCGGCCCGCCGATCACGCAGTCCTGGTAGTAGAGATCGAGGTTCTCGATGTCGCCATAGCCGGTCGGGCGCTTCAGCATGAACGGCAAGCCGTTGATCGTCACGCCCTGCCGGACCGCCTCGTCGCGGGCGAGCGTGACCATGCGGCCGGTGTTGTTCGGGCCGTCTCCGGAAACGTCGATGACGCGCCGAAGCGGGTCGACGCCGCTCTCGCCGAGGAGCCGCAGGCCGAAATCGATGGCGCCGGAGATCGAGGTCGAGAAGATGCGGCCGATCGGGGCTTGCGCCAGGCGGCCGGAGAAGGCGAGAGCGCGCTCCGGCCCGTCGATCACGGTCCAAGGCAGGACGACCTTCTGCTCGGTCGGGCCGGACCATTCCATGTAGACGACGGCGATCCGCCCGAGCACCCCTTTGTGGATCGCGTCATGGACGGCGGCTGAGCGGAAGGCCTCGACGAAGCCGTCGCGCTGGAGACGCTGCTCGTCGTCATCCATCGATCGCGAGACGTCGACCGCCAGAACGAGGGCGAGGTCGACCTCGGTCTCATTCTGGGCCTGGCTCGGCCCACCGACGCCGAGCGCCGACACGATGGCGAGGATGCGCAGCAGGCGGGGCGGGATCCAGTTCATGATGGCGAGCTCCGGGTGCGCCAAGGTTACCACGTTCCCGGCCGGCGCAGCGAGGTTCCGGCGAGAACCGCCGGCCCCGTCGCGCGTTGTCCCTCAAGCAAGCTTCGCAATCACCCTTTTGAGGCGCCTATGATCCTGAGCCCGGTCACGGTGCTCGTCGTCGAGGACGAGCCGCTGCTCTGCGAGCTCATGGTCGACGAGCTGAAGACGCTCGGCTTCATCGTGCTGCGCGCGACCACGGGCGAGGAGGCGTTGAACCTCATCGCCGGCGACGAGCCAGTGGACGTGCTGTTCACCGACATCCGGCTGCCGGGCGCGCTCGACGGCTGGGACGTGGCCGAGAAATTCCGCAGCCGCAACCCGTCCGGCCCGGTGATCTACACGACGGGCTACACCGGCACGCCGGTGCGGCGGGTGTCGCAGAGCGCCTTCATGCCAAAGCCCTATCGCCCCGGCGCGATCGTCAGCGAAATCCGGCGCTTGAGCGGACCGGCTTGATCCGGCCCTGCTACGCCTGCGCGGCCGCGAGGGCGGGCGCGTAGGTGACGGCCTTCGGATCCTGCTCGACGGCGTCGGCATGGCCGCGGGTCTCGATGTCGCCGATCACCCGCATCAAGAGCCGCAGCCCCATCGGCGCGAGCGCCCGCCGCCAGAGCGATCCGGCGTCGTCGTCGGGGTAGACGAAGCACCACTCCTGCGCCGCGATCGGACCTTCGTCCATGCCGTCGGAGAGGTGGTAGACCGAGCCGCCGGCGATCGGATCGCGGCATTTCATCGTCCACTCAACCGCCGCGATGCCGCGATGCCGCGGTAGGAGTGACGGGTGATAGCCGATCGCGGCTTTCGTCGCCTTGGCGCGCGCCTCCGCCGTGATGAAGGAGTGGGCGTGGGCCGCCAGCACCACGTCGACCGCGTCCGGGATGTCGGCGGCGACGACCCGGCGCGGGCGGCCGAGCACGACGAGCGGCACGCCGGCAGCGCGGGCCGCGGTCGTGAGCTGGTCTTCCTCCTCGAGCCCGATGACCGAGAGGTCGTGCCCTTTCTCGCCGAGAAGCCGGAACATCTGCGCCCCGAACCAGCGCGATCCGATCAGTGCGATGCGCATCCTCTGCCCTCCGCAACCCTCCTTGTGCCGGCCTAGAGCGGCGGGTCAAGACCCGCTTTCTCCCCCCTCCTCCGCCGAGGGCGGCACCGGAACGTCGCCGCCCGGCCCACGTTCTCTTCGCGGCGCCTCCGGCGGTAGCCCTGGAAGCTCGACGAAGCTTGGCATTCCGCGATAAGGTTTGTCACAAGACCGGAAGGTTGTGACAGACCGGCCAAGCCGAGAAGAACATAGGAGGAAACCTCGATGACCCCATCACGCCGTCACCTGCTGCAGGCCGCGGTCGCCGCTCCCGCGATCCTCACCTTCGGTCTTGGCCGGAACGCCCGCGCCGCGACCACGCTCAAGATCTCGCACCAGTTCCCCGGCGGCAGCCTCGACGAAGGCGATTTCCGCGACCGCCTGTGTCGCAAGTTCGCGCAGGAGATCGAGAAGCGGACCAACGGCGCCATCGTCGCTCAGGTCTATCCGGGCTCGTCCCTCATGAAGACGAACGCCCAGTTTTCCGCGATGCGAAAGGGGGCTCTCGACATGAGCCTCTACCCGCTGCCCTACGCCGGTGGCGAGGTCGCCGAAACCAACATCGGTCTCATGCCCGGTCTCGTGACCTCATACGAGCAGGGCGCGGCATGGAAGAAGTCGCCGGTCGGCCAGAAGCTGACCCAGCTCATGGCCGAGAAAGGCATCGTCTTCGTGACCTGGGTCTGGCAGTCGGGCGGGGTCGCCTCGCGCGACAAGCAGATGCTCGCCCCCGAGGACGCCAAGGGCATGAAGATCCGCGGCGGCTCGCGCGAGATGGACCTCGTGCTCAAGGCGGCCGGCGCCGCGACCCTGAACCTGCCCTCGAACGAATCCTATGCGGCCCTGCAGACCGGCGCCTGCGACGCGCTCATCACCTCCTCGACGAGCCTGATCTCGTTCCGGCTCGAGGAGCTTGCGAAGCACCTGACCTCCGGACGCGGCAAGTTCTACTGGTTCATGATGGAGCCGCTGATGATGTCGAAGGTGCTGTTCGACAAGCTGCCGAAGGATCAGCAGGAGGCGATCATGGCGGTCGGCGCCGATCTCGAGGCGTTCGGCACCACGGGAGCGAAAGCGGACGACGAGCAGGTCGAGAAGGTCTTCGCCAAGGCCGGCGCCAAGGTGCAGACGCTCGACGACGCGACGCTCGGCAAGTGGCGCGACATCGCCCGCGAGACGGCCTGGAAGGACTTCGCCAACCGCTCCGCGAGCTGCGCCGAGCTGCTCAAGATGGCAGAGGCGGTGGCGTGAGCCACGGCTTCGAACTGGAAGCGCCGCGCGTCGAGGCGCCGGCGCTTCCGGGTCCGGCCGGCGCCCTCGATCGCGCCATCCGCGCGGTCAACCACCTCGTCATGATTCTCGGCGGCGTCGCGCTTGTCGCGGCGTCGCTTGTCCTCACCTACAGCGTCGTCGTGCGCTACATCCTCCACATCCC
This sequence comes from Methylobacterium sp., assembly GCA_021154065.1. The sequence continues at coordinate 1,493 of JAJKJG010000100.1, read as the reverse complement.
GACCGACTGGCAGGACGAGACCGCGGTGTTCCTCATCGTCGGCGCCGTCTTTCTGAGCGGCGCGGCCGTGCAGGCGCGGCGCGGGCATGTCGGCATCGAGGCGGTGGCGGTGCTGCTTGGGCCGCGCGCGAACCATTTCAGGCTCATCCTCGTCGATGTCATGAGCGTGCTCTTCTGTGCGTTCTTCGCTTGGAAGAGCTTCACGCTCCTGCACGAGGCCTGGGTCGACGACCAGCACTCGACCTCGACCTGGGGGCCGCCGCTGTGGATCCCCTACGCGCTGATGAGTGTCGGCATGGCGCTCCTCTCGGTGCAGATCCTGATTCAGATCGTGATGGAACTCTCACCCCGGCGGGACCGCCCATGAGCGTCGCCGTCGTCGGGACCCTCTACGGGCTCGCCACGCTCGGGATCATGTTCACCGGCATGCCGATCGCCTTCGCGCTCGGCGCCGTCGCCGTGCTGTTCATGGCTTTTTTCATGCCCTCGGCGTCGCTCGATACGGTGACGCAGAACGTCTACGAGGAGATGTCCTCGATCACGCTGCTCTCGATCCCGCTGTTCATCCTCAAGGGGGCGGCGATCGGCAAGTCGGAGGCGGGGCGCGACCTCTACGGCGCCCTGCACGCCTGGATGCACCGCATCCCGGGCGGGCTCGGCATCGCCAACGTGTTCGCCTGCGCGCTGTTTGCGGCCATGGCCGGCTCGAGCCCGGCGACCTGTTCGGCGATCGGCTCGGCCGGCATCCCGGAGATGAGGAAGCGCGGCTATTCGGGCGCCTTCGCCTCCGGGATCATCGCGGCCGGCGGCACGCTCGGCATCCTCCTGCCGCCCTCGATCACGATGATCCTCTACGCGGTCGCGGCCGAGCAGTCGCTCGGGCGGCTGTTCCTCGCCGGCATCGGGCCGGGGTTCCTGCTGGTCAGCCTGTTCGCCGCCTATGCAGGCTTCCGCTTCCGCCAGGAATACGCCGCCGCCAAGAAGGCGCACGAGGCCGGCGGCGCCGCCTCGCCGATCCTCGAGGAGGACCTGCTGACCGCGCGCGAGAAGCTGTCGCTCCTGCCGCGGGTCCTCCCCTTCGTCGTCCTCCTCACCGGCGTGATGGTCGCCCTCTACGGCGGCTACGCCACTCCCTCGGAGACGGCCGGCCTCGGCGCCATCCTGGCGCTCGTCCTTATTGCGCTGATCTACGGGGTCTGGTCGCCGCGCGATCTTGAGCCGATCCTGTCTTCGACCCTGCGCGAATCGACCATGCTGATGATGATCATCGGCATGTCGCTGCTGTTCTCGTACGTGATGAGCTACCTGCACATCAGCCAGTCGTTCGCGCAATGGATCGTCGATCTGCAGCTGTCGAAATGGGTGCTGCTCGCCGCCATCCTCGGCATGGTGATCGTGCTCGGCTTCTTCCTGCCGCCGGTGTCGATCATCCTGATGACGGCGCCGATCATCCTGCCGCCCCTCAAGGCGGCGGGCTTCGACCTGATCTGGTT
>JAJKJG010000099.1 GCA_021154065.1 Methylobacterium sp. | reverse complement strand
TTGCGGGCCAGCGAATAGACCTGCGAGTCAGCGACCCAGGCCAGAAGCTCGACAAGCGTGATGCCGGGATCGTGGTGGTTATAGTCGGTCCATTCGGGCGCCAGCGCCGGAAGGCGCGCCCGGGCGAGCGCCAGGAGGGCATCGAAATCGATGTCGTCGAGGTGCGGGCTGAGCGGGATCACGCCGCCTTCTCCCCGGCGAGTGCGATCCGGATCGACCCGGCCTCGACGCGGACCAGAACGTCGGCGGGGAGCGGGTCCGGCAGCGGCTGCGGCGGATCCCGATCCGCGCGTGCGATCGCTATGTCGGTGACGACGGCGCGGTCGGATATCGGCTCGAGCGGAGCCGACACGTCGATCGCGCTCGGCCGGGCCCCGACCGGCCAGCCGCGCCCGTCATGACCGCCGGTCGCATGATCGAAGAAGGCGCCGACGGCGCGGCGGGCCTCGGCGGCGATGTCGGCAAAGCCGGTCGCGTCATCGGGCGCAACGACGATCTCGATGGTGATGGGCAGGAGCCGGGGACCGACCGCGGAGAGGCGCCGCGGGGCGGCAAGTCCGTAGGTCGCGACCTCGGCCACGGCGCGCTCGATCTCGCGCAGCTCCGCCGGCGAGGGGATCGGCCTGTTTCTTCCGGCGACAACGAGGCGAATGCCGCCGCGCCAGTTCGAAGCGTGAACTTGCGCCGGCGCCGGCGCGCGCGACCTGATGAAATCCTCGACATCGGCGAGCGTGACGACACGACCACCGTTCCTGATCTTCGCCGGCGCGCGCGCCCGCGCCGCGCCTGGCGCTTCGACGTCGCTCCCGCCCGCCGCGGCATCGAGCGCGATGACCTTCTCGACGCCGGCGATCGGCGACAACAGCTGGAGCTCGCTGCCGGGCTTGACGGCATTGGCGGCAGCGCCTGTCACGTGCCGGTAGACGACCGCAAGGATCGCGCCGCCGGGCGGCGGAATGGCGCCGTTCTTGCCGTTTCCGAAGCGGAGCACGCCTGTCTCGGCATCGAGCGTGTACAGCCGCTGCGGCAGATCCTGCTCATCCGGGACCGGGAACTCGGGGACTTCCTGCCATCGCAGCCACGGCCCCGGCATTCCGCCGATCTCAGGGAGCGCCTGAAGTGCGCCGGCTTCCTCGATGCCGACCGGCTCGGCCACCCGCAGCTCGAGGCTGTCCGCCGCGACGGAGGCCTGTGCGAGGTGGAAAACCTGATCGGGCGCGCCCGACGACGATCCCAGATTCTCCCTGCTGCGCGTCTCGACCGAGACCGTCGCAGCCGCGTTCATGTAGATTCCGCGCAGACGCGGAGACCATGCCGCGCCGTCCGACTTCGGCCGCAGCCGGAGCCAATGCGCCACGGTTCCAAACAGGCTGACCCGCTCCGGTGCCGTCGGAAGCTCGAGCGCGAGCGCACCGGGCTCGCTGAAGCCGTAGCTCCTGTCGGCGAGGATGCGCGCTTTGTCGAAGCGGCCGGCGTGGAACACTTCGGCGACGAGCTCGACCTCGGGCCTTCCCGGCGCCGCGTCGAAGTAGAGCGAGATCGCGTCCCCGGCGACCGGCTGATCGAAACCGATCAGCAGCGCGCGGCTGAACGGGAGGCGCTCGCCCGCCGCGCCGTCACGCTCGACGGCGGGCTCGATCGAGGGACGGGACGGAAGCTCCTCGCAACACGCGCCCACATCGGCAGCTGCGGCCGGCGCCGTCCCCGCCCGGTTCATGTATTCGGCGACCGGCGTGAAAAGCGCGATCGGCAAGCCGGCGTTGTTGGCGCTCGTCTGATCGAGCATGCCGAGATTGTCGGCGGTCAGCACGATCTCCGGGCGCACAAGCTCGCTCGCGCAATAGCCGACCTTGAGCTCCATCACATAGGGGGCGCGAATCGCGCTGGCGTCGCGCTTGACCTCCTGCTCGCTCTTGCCCCCGGGAAGCTCGTGCGTCTCGACGGTGACGCGGGCTTCGCCGTAGTCGCCGCCGACCAGGCGCGCCCTGATCCAGCGGTCCTTGCGTCCGCCGACCTCGGTTTCTCGAACATCGGCCGGGACGGTGAAGAACACGCCGCCTGTGAGAAGCAGGTTGGCGGTCCGGTCGGTGAACGTGCCCGCGTCCAGCGCCCACCAGGAGGAGCCGTTCCAATACTCCCAGGACAGCGCCGGATTCGCCGGCTGGTCGGCGGGGCCGAGCGTCGACCATCCTGCTGACGCGGCCATCAGCCGGAGCCGGCTGTCGTCACGCGCGGCGAGATCATGCGGGAATTTGAAAAGCCGGACGCCGTCGAACGCCTCCAGCTCATAAACCGCGACGGCCGCATTCGCGGCTTGCAGCGGCCCCTGATCGAGCAACGCCTGAACGGCGCCGCTGTCGGAGGGCTCGAAATAGTCGATGAGGGCAAGCTTCGGCGCGACGGCCCGGCGTGCCGCCGCAAGGATCGGCTGCAGCAGCCGATACTGCAGCGATCCCGAGCCGGGAGCGGGGAAGGCGTCGGGCTTGCGCCATTCCGGCTCGGCCGTGCCCGCCTTTCGGGATAAGTGCCAGATCCCGCCCGGCTCCTGCCGGCCGGCGGCATCCGTGATGGTGAGAACGATGTCGACATCGCCGGTGGCGCCGCTGTCGCTCAGCGAAATGCCCTCCGAGGTCACGACGACGTCGCCCGATTTTCCGTCGGCGTCAGAGAAGAATCGCGGACTCGCCTCCCGATGGAGCTCGGCCCCGCGCGGCGTCGGCTCCAGGAGACGATTTCCTTCACGGTCGGCCAGGAGTAAAAATCCTTCGCCCTCGGCCGCGCCCTCGAAGACGAGATATCGCGCCTCGGCCGGTACTCTCGCAGCGTCGGCGACGTATCTCGTCCGGCCGTCGATTCGGGCTTCTCGGAATGTCCGGTAAAGCAGGCCGAGATCGGCATGTTGGATCACGGTCTTCCCAAAGGCGCCGAACATCCGGCGGCGGTGCTTTTCGTCGCCGGCGCCAATGCTCGCGGGCTCGAGGAGCTTCTTGAACACGGTCGCCGGGCCGGCCATGCGCTGCTGCGCGACAAATCGCGTCGGGCGCTCCGTCGCGACGACCAGCGTCGGGCTCCAGCCGGGCTCGTCCAAGGGCGGCGGCTCGAACGCGATCGGCAGGACCTCGCATTCGCCCGGGCGGCTGACCTCTGCCTTCCCGCCCCGGATATGAACGAGCGTGATCGGTTGCGAAGCCTGCGCCGACGAGGGCTCGCCCTCGAACCCGGCGATGTAGAGCTCAGGGTCCTTGGGGTCGATCGTCTGCGCCCAGGCTGCGCGCTCGAGCGCCGGCAACGCCTCTGGCGCGACCGTGGCGACGGCGACTTCCCTCGCATCGGCAAGGACGACGCGAACGCGCCGATCGGCTTCGGCCTCGTCGATGATCAGCGCCGCATCGATGCCCCGTCCTTGAATCGGGACGAGATCGACCACCTGCTTCTGGACGTTGAGCGCAATACCGTTGGCTTCCCTGGTCCAGACGAGCAGTCGATTCTCCGCCAGCGCGTAGACCGACGCCTTTGCGTCATCGCCGATGAACAGCGCGCTGATTGCGACGTCCTGATTCTCGGGCTCGCCGGTCAACCGCTCCCAGACGACCGAGCCTTCAACCAGCGGAGCGCGATACCTGAAGCTTGCGAGATAGATCGCGCCCTTGTCGGCGACCGCGACGCGCACGTTGCCGCCTCCGAGGCGCGCTGCGACAGGGGCGCGCGGGAGGAAGGACACGCGCGAATCTCGCCCGCGCGGGTGCGGTACCGGCTTCAGCTGCGGTCGCTCGGCGGTGAAATCAGCCTGGTACAGCAGGCCGTCGGAGCCGACGCCGAAGAGCTGGAATTCCGGGCCGTCGCCGACCGCCGCGAGCGGCCCGAGCTGAGCTCCCCCGAGCGTGAAGCACAAGCTCACCTCGGCACCGGCCTTGCCGAACGCTTCGCCGCAACCGATGTAGAAACTGTCGAAGATGCGCGGCTCGCGCCCGAACGGGTGGTACGGCTTGTTCGTCACGATCGGCGTCGTGACCGCGATCCCCTCGTAGGCGACCGCCATCGGCTGGGACTCGCAGCGCTGATCGTGCTCGAGGTTGCAGACGTCGTCGCCGGAAACCGCCAGGCGGATGTCCTGGGCCTCGCCCGAACGCATCGATCCCCCGGGCAGCCGGGCACGAAGCCACAACCCATTGCGGCCGTCGATGTCTCTTTTCTCCGGCTTCCCTTTCGTTTTCTTGAGGTGAAGCCGACCGGCGACCGGTTTCGCTTCGAGGGCTTGCCAGTCGGGCAGGTCTTCCTCGCTGGTCTTGCCCCACCAGCTCCATTCGGCCGCCGCTGCATCTTCGACGCCGGCGACGACGAAGCTGAGCGCCGCCGGCACCTCGAGCATCGTCGAATGGCTGAGATAGAGCGTGTGCGACTGGCGGTCCTGGCCGCCGGGCGCGAACGGTGCGAAGTCCGTCACCTCGCGCACCGGCGTACCCTTCGGAAGCGTCGCGGCGAGCGGCGGCTCGATCGTGACGAGATCGTCCTCGACCGTGACGATGGTCCGTTCGGGCCCGTCGGGCGCGCTGCCGAACTTGAGGAACCGCCCCGGTCCAAGGCCTTCGGCGGGGTCGATCTGCAGCTTGGTGGCGCCGGCGCCGGCACCGCTCGCGAGGAAGCGCAGGATCGGCGCGACGCGCGGCAGCCGGGCGTCGACGACGCCGGGCGGGGGCAGGAAAATCCGATCGGTCTCGAGGTCGACGGCACTCATCGCGATTATCGAGCCGGGGGCGAGGGTGATGCCGCGCTCGACCTCGAAGACGGCGGGCAGATCGCCGGTCTCGGCGGTGAGGCGGGTCGCGGCCGGCGCCCGCGCCTCGCCCGGCGCCGGGTCCGCGAGCTTGAACGCAACCGGCACGCGGGCCGGCCGGGCCGGATCGCGGCCGATGCCCATCGCGGCGTAGAAGTTGTCCGCCTGCTTCTCAGGAACCCGGTCGAGCCGGCGCGTGACCTCTTCGCCGATCCGCGCCGCGGCGCCGATGATCGCGTGCGCGATCTTGCCCGGCGGCACCGCGCTGCCATCGGCGCTCAGCACCGCGGTTGCACGGCGGACCATCTCCGCGTCGAGCTGCTGCTCGTGCCTGCCATCGACGAGCTCGGTCATCGCGGCGCGCCCTCCTTGTAGAAGAAGGGGTAGACCAGGTTGTCGATCTGGTTGGTGCGGCGAACGCGATAGCGGATCGTGATGATCAAAAGGCCGTTCAGCGCCTGCAGCGGATCGACCTCGACGCCGAGAAGCTCGATCCGGGCCTCGTAGGTCGTGAGCGCCTCGCGCACGGACGCCTCGACCGCGGAAAGCGTCGTCGCACTGATCTCCTCGAAGACGAGGTCGTGGATGCCGCAGCCGAAGCGCGGCCGCATCACGCGCTCGCCGGGCGCGGTCTCGAGAATGATTCGGATCGCCTCGCGGACGTCGCGCTCGTAGAGCGACATCGCGATGTCGCCGCTGAGCGGATCGATGCCGACCGGATAGCTCCAGCCGACGCCCAGGAAGTCCCGCTGGCGGAGCGTGTCCAGGTCAGCCTCCGATCAACACCGTCGGCTCGCCCATCGCGATCGCGTTGGGCGCTCCGGCTTCGACGACGAGGTCGCCCTGGCGCGCGGCCGGCAGCCCGGCGATCAGGACGGTCGCGCTGCCCTTGAGGACGACGCCGCCGACATGCGGCTTGACGCCGTCGACGAGCGGGCAGGCATGCGTGTCGCTGGCCGCCCGCCAGGCCGGCTTGCTGCCGATCAGCACCGTCGGGGCGCCGGGCCCGGGCCCAAGCGGCGTGCCATGGCTCGTCGGATCGCCGACGCGGGCGGCCGGCTGTCCCATCAGTTGATCCTCACGATGCCGGCGCTCGCGCTCAGCGAGCCGCCACCCTTGAGGTCGAGCGAGGCCGAGGCTTCGACCGTGATCTTCGGTGCTTTGAGCGTCAGCGACTGGGTCGCCTCGATGCTGATCGACCCGGTCTTGGCATCGAGGGTGATCGTGTTCGCCTTGTCGGTGATGCGGATACCGTCGTCGTCGATCTCGATCTTCTTGCCGTCGCTGAGCTCGATGGTAATGCTTCCTTTCGCCTTGCCGTCGTTGAAGCGCAGGAAGTGGCCCTTGCGCGACTTGACGATTCGGACGTCGTTCTTCTTGTCGCTGTTGGCTTCGGGCGGCTTGTCGGTCTTGCTCCACAGCGCGCCGAGCACATAGGGGTAGCGGATGTCGTCGCGGTCGAACGCGACGAGCACCTCGTCGCCGACTTCGGGCAGGAACACCGCGCCGCGCCCGCCCCCGGCCATCGGCGTCACGATGCGCGTCCAGTCGGTCTCGAAATCGGGCTCGCGCCAGGGCAGCTTCAGCTTCACCCGCCCGAGCCCCTCGGGATCGTCGTTGCGCGACACCGTGGCGGTGGCAACGCCGGCGACGCTGCCGCCTGCCTCGCGCCGGCTCTCGAGGTCGAAGGCGAGGACCGAGCTCATGCGACCGGCCTTTCGATCGAGAACCGCGTCCGGTAGCCGGACGTGTCGTAGCGATGAACCGTCTTCGTCACGTAGTAGGTCGTCGAGAACTTGGCGCCGAGGCCTGCGAGCGCGATCGTCGTATCGGGCAGCAGCTCGGGGAAACCGAAGGTCTCCCCCTCCCCTTTGACGAGATCGTTGGTGCGCTTGGCGAGCTCGGCGGCGGCGCGCTGATCGGCTTCGTGCTTCGACTTCACCGGGAAGCGAAGCTCGAGCACCGTCTCCTTGCCGAAGGCGCGGCGCTGGATGTCGCCGCCCGGAACGGCGCCGTCCTGCCCCTGGCCGGCACGCGCGACGCCGAGGATCTTCTTCTTGGCAACCTCATCCCAGCCGTGGACCTCGACCTTCGAGACCTGGTTGCCGAGGTTGATTTCGGGCTTGAAGCTCAACAGGTCGGCGCCCCACTGCAGCGTCGCGATCGGCGGGTCGTCCTTGCGGCGCGGCCGGAAATGGAGCTTGTCCCGGCGCTCGTCGGCGCGCGCGTAGAACTCCCATTTCTGCTCCGGGGTGGAGAAGTTCTGGGCCAGCTTGCCGAGGAATTCGAGATCGGTCTGCAGGTTCGAGTCGAGCGTGAGATTATCGGGAGGCGTGCCGGCGAACTTGAGATCGAAGCCGTTCTCCGCCGCGACCTTGTTGACCGCGTCGCTGACCTTCTTCTGCTCGAAGCGATGCTCGCTGGTGCCGAGCGTCATCCGGTAAGTGGCGTCGGTGCCCGACACCTCGAGCTCCGGCGACCCGCCTTCGGCGAAGGCCGTCCCGACGACGGTGATGAAGCCCGAGAACAGCAATTTCTGCCGCGCCCGGTCGCCGTAGCCCATGCGGATCCAGACGCGGGTTCCAAGCGCGAGCAGGGGAAGCACCGGCGCGCCGCGCGGAGTGAGGAAATCCGCGCGCTCGGCGTGAAACGTGTTCGGTATGGTAAAGCGGAACTGCCCGGCGACGCTGAGCTGCAGGTCGACCTCGACCTGCGTCGAGACAAGGCCGTGCGCCTGGCGCATATCGCTGCCGACCGCGCCGAGCTCGACCGTCGCCGCCGGAACATAGAGGTCGGGAAGCGTTCTAGAATGGGCGATCAGCACCATCGGCCTCCTCCAACGGCGGAACCCGCAGCCAATCGCCGGGACGCAGCGCGCGGGGATCGTCGACGTCGCTCGCCTGGGCGATCAATCGCCAGCCCCGGGGGTCCCCGTATTCCTTGTCGGCGATCAGCCAGATCGACTCGGACGCGCTGATCTGGCGGCGCTTGGTCTTGTCCGCCGATTCGAGCCTGATCGCCGGCGCTTCGCGCGACAGCGGCCGGTACTCACGGAAGGCGACCGAGAGGCTGGCGCGCGCCGGCGTGCCGTCCGGCCTGAACAGCGACACCTTGCGCCCGACCTTCTCCAGCACGGCATCGAAGCGGAGCGGCCCCCACACGAAGCGCACCGGCGGCGGCGCGTGCAATTCGCGGTCGATGTCGAGGAGCGCCGTGATCTCGGCGATGCGGTCCTTGACGCTCTTCCTCGAGCCGCGGCCGATGCCGCCGAGCAGACTGTCGGGCGGGCCGTCGGGGTCGGTCATGTCGTCGAGGAAGAGCTCCATCGACAGCGTCGCCGCGTCGCCGTTGACGAACTGGATCAGCGGGCTGCCAAGCCCGGGCACGGCCGTCGACTTGTAGGCGTTGGCGCGCTCGAGGCTGTAATCGGCCGGATTGAAGAGGACGGTGATGCGCTGTCCGGCGGCCGAACCCTGGAGCACCTCGATATAGGCTTTCTCGAGCGGCATCGCGGCCCCCGCTCACAATCCGCGCCGCAGGCGTTCGCTGCGGAACCGACGGTCGATCCGGCGCATCACCTCGTCGACCAAGCCGTTGACATCGGGAAGCATCGGCAGCGCCGCCGGGACCGGCGCCGCGATTCGCGCCGCGACGGCGGCGACCGGCGCCTCGCGCGCGACGGCGGTGAACGGCGCCAAGGCAAGCGACGGCAAGCCGGGCTGGACTCCCGGGCGTGATGTCGCCGACCAGACGAGCTCGGCCGCCCGGCGACGGCTAGGCGCCGGAGCATCGCCGACCATGGCCTCGCGGCGTCGGTAAACGACGGTGACGATCGACCGATCCGCCGTGCGCAGGGCCGGCGAAGCGTCGAGGCGCGCGGCGGCGGCCGGCTGGTCCGGCCGGCGCAGCGCCGATGCACGCTGCGCTGACGCGCTCCGACGCGGAGCGAGTCGAGCCGGCTGGTCCAGCCGAAGCGGCACGGATGCGTACCGGACCGGGCCGCTCCGGCGCCAACGCTCGCGCGCGTCCCGTCGGCCGAGGCCGGACCCGGCGGAGGCGCGCCTGAAGGTGCGCGGCGTCCCGATCTGGCTGGCGATGGGAGAGCCGGTCGGCGACACGGCTGCAACCGGCCTCGGCGCCGTCCGGCGTCGAAGCGTCGGCGTGGCGGCAGCCGCTGACGGCGCCACCGGCAGCGAGCGACTCGCGGCCAGCGCACTCGCCGGCTTCGCGCTGAGAACCCAAAGCTGCCGCGTGGGAAGGACCGGAAGCTTGCGCTGCGCTTCGGCGCCGGCGGACCTTCGCCACGCCGCAATCGCCGACGCTGTCGGAACCGGCGGCGCCTTCGCGTCCGCTTCGCGTCGCGACGGCTCGTGAAGGCCAAGGACGATCTTTTGCAGGAGGCTGAGGCTGAGCGACCAGCTTGCCACGTGGGAAGGCTGCGGCGGGCCGCTGCCCCGGGCAGGCTTGCGCCGCCGCCAGAACAGGCTCAGCGGCGCCCGCCTGCGGATGCGCCGACCGGTGCGGTCGCACCGGCCGATCACCGGCCGCAGCGGCGCGCCGACGCGCAAAGGGGGACGCGGTTTCATGCCGCGCCGACCCCGGCCAAGGTCGGGCGGAGCAGCAGGCCGTGATGCGCGAACTCCACCATTTCCGTCGCGACCTGCCCGGATGCGGCGTCGAAGTCGGCAACCGACCATTTGACCGGGTAGGCGTTCAGGACGAGCCAGCTCCACACGTCCTTCTGGTTCTCGTCGCGAAGGGTGACGGTCAGCAGGGCTCGCTTGACCTTCCCCTGGACGACGAGCTCGTGCCAGAGCCACAGATACGGGTCGGCAAGCCCGCGCTCGAGGACGAGGTTGGAGTAGCTCGTCAGCGTCACGAGCTTGTGCTCGTGATCGTTGACCCCGCCCTCGCGGAAGGTCTCGACGCGCGTCTCGCGCTGCAGCCCGCGAACCTTAGTGAAGCCGCCCTTCTGGATCTGATCGACGAGGACCACGAAGCGGAAGCCGGCGTATGGGTCGGAGCGTGCCATCTACAGCCCCGCGAAGGGATCGTCGCCCGCGCCGTTGAGCATGCGGTTGATGCGGGAGATCTCGCGGCACCAGCGTCGGCGTTCGCCGTGCGCCATGGTCATCAGCGTTTCGCTGCTCCAATGGAAATGGGCGGCGATGAACGCCATCTCCCCGTAGAGATCGGCCACGGGGTAGGCCATCAGGCTTCCCCCAGGACGGGCAGCCCCGCCGCCGCGCGGCCGTTCGGGCGCGCCGGCACGGCGATGCCCTGCGGCTCCTCGGCCGAGTTGATCTCCTCGTAGAGGCAGCGGAGATATTCGAGATCGGCCGCGAACAGCCCTTCCACGAGTCCGGTGTCGATCGTCGGCACCTTCCCGAGCTTCACGATCACCCGCGCCAGGATGATGATGGTCAGATAGGCCGGGTTCGACTGAACGCGCGGATCGCGGAGCGGCAGGATCTCGTCCGCCGCGGTCGCCAGCCGCATCACGCCGTGGCGGTGAAGCACGCCGGTCTCGTCGATGTAGCCCTTGGGCAGGGTGAACTCGATTTCGGTCCGGAACGCGGACGATGCGAGGCGATCCATCTCTGGCTCCTGTTAACGCGTCCGCTCGATGCCCTCGTTGACGAGCTCGAGCAGCTCGATGAAGACCTCATTGCCCTTGCCGTTGAGGTCGCTGGGATCGTATTTCGTCGGCCATGCCTCGGAGACGAGGAAGCTCGCCTTGTCGGCGCCGGACTCGTCGATGACGATGATCTTCACGGTCTTGCGCTGGTCCTTGATCTGGCCGCCGACGACTTTCTTGTGCCAGTCGTAGAGCTCGGTGGAATCCGTCACCCCCCATTTCAGGGTGATGTTTCCGTACTTGGTCAGCCCCGGCAGCTTGCGGACATGCGTCGGATCGATGCCTTCGCGGTAATCGATCGGTTCGTTCGTCGTCTCGCCGATCGCCGCTTCGCTGAAGAAGGCCTGGGTGATCTGGTCGATCTCGACCCTGAAGCGGAAGTTTCGCAGGGGATCGTTGCGCGCCATGATGCGTCTCCTTTGCCGCCGGTCACGACTGAGCCTCGGCGGTGTTCTGGAAGATGCGGAAGATGACGAATTCGGCCGGACGGACGGGAGCGATGCCGATTTCGCAGACCAGCCGCCCGTTCAGGATGTCGTCCTGGGTCATCGTCGACCGGTCGCAGGCGATCGTGAAGGCCTGCTCCTCGGTCAGGCCCATCAGGGCGCCGTTGCGCCATTGCGTCCTGAGGAACAGGCGGATCGTGTCCTTGACCCGTTCCCAGAGGCGCTCGTCATTAGGCTCGAACACGACCCATTGCGTGCCTTCGTAGATCGAGCGTTCTAGGAATATAAACAAGCGCCGGACGCTGACGTATTTCCACAGCGAGTTGGTGGCGAGCGTGCGAGCGCCCCAGACGCGGATGCCGCGCCCCGGGAAGCGCCGGATCGCGTTCACCCCGCGCGGGTTGAGGACCTCCTGCACGCCCGTGTCGACGTAGTATTCGAGGTCGAAGACGCCGCGCAGCACGTCGTTCGCCGGCGCCTTCCAGACGCCGCGATCGATGTCGGTGCGGGCGTAGAGGCCAAGGACATGGCCGCTCGG